>JAFQLN010000068.1 GCA_017414585.1 Clostridia bacterium
AGAAGCACTGTTTGCGAAAATGAACATCTCCGGCGCTTCCGCGTGGTCGGATCTGCAGAGCAGTCTGACAAGCAGTCTCAAAGCGGATTACCGCGGCGAATCCATCACCCTTTCGACCGTGCGCAATCTTGCCTACGATCCCGATCAGTCAGTCCGCCGTGATGCATACGAAGCGGAACTGAAGGCTTGCGAAACCATCGAGGACTCCGTTGCCTTCTCGCTCAACAGCATCAAGCTGCAGGTGCTGAGTGAATGTGCCCTGCGCGGTTACGAATCCCCTCTCGCCAAAACTCTGTACCACTCCCGTATGAAAAAGGAAACGCTCGACGCCCTTCTCTCAGCCATGGAGGATTATCTGCCGCACTTCCATCGCTATCTGCGTGCGAAAGCCAAGGCACTCGGACACGAAAACGGTCTGCCGTGGTACGATCTGTTCGCGCCGATGGGCAAGAGCGATATGAAATTCACTGCCAAAGAAGCGCGGGATTATCTGCTTGCGATTTTTGCGCAGTTTGACAGCGAACTGCACGACATGGTCAAGCAGGCGTTTGATGAAAACTGGATCGACTTCTATCCCCGCGAAGGCAAGGTCGGCGGTGCGTTCGACTGCGGTGTTCCTTCGGCAAAGCAGAGCCGCGTACTTACGAATTTCGACGGTTCGTTCAGCGATGTTGTCACCCTTGCGCATGAACTGGGGCACTCCTTCCACGACCGCTGTGTTTTCCCGCACTCCATTCTCGCGCAGGACTACACCATGCCGGTTGCGGAAACCGCATCGACCTTCAACGAACAGGTCATTGTCAGCCGTGCCATCGAACTGGCAAAGGATAAGGACGAAAAACTTGCCCTGCTCGAAAGCCAGCTGCAGGATGCCTGCCAGATCATCTGCGACATCTACTCTCGCTATCTGTTTGAAACTTCCGTATTTGAAAACCGTCCTTCGGAATTCATGAGCGCGGAAAGAATGTGTGAGCTGATGCTGGATGCACAGAAAAAAGCATACGGCAGCGGACTGGACGAAAGCTGTATGCACAGATATATGTGGCTGGTCAAGGGTCATTACTACAGCGGCGGGCTGAGCTTCTACAATTTCCCCTATGCGTTCGGCGGACTGTTTGCAAAGGGTCTTTACGCGAAGTACCTCCGGGAAGGCGAAGCATTCGTGCCGATGTACAAGAAATTGCTTTATTCCACCTCCGTTATGGATGTAGAAGAATGTGCGCAGATCGCGGGCATTGACCTGACGGATAAAGCGTTCTGGGAAGCGGGACTCGAATCTCTGGCACAGCAGATTGACGAGTTCTGCGCGCTCCTCGAAGAATAAGAACTGTTTCCCGGCTCAACATGAAAATCACCCATCGGTTCATCTGACGGGTGATTTCTTATTATTCAGAATAACATTTTCCCAAAGCGTCTGAGCAGGCACTTACGGCAGCGTCTTGCCGGTGGATTTGTACAGAGCATACCAGTCTTCACGGGTGATGACCACATCGGATGCCGCTGCGATCTGCTGAATACGTTCGATATTGGTGGTTCCGATGATCGGCTGCATACCTGCGGGATGGCGGAGAATCCACGAAATGACCATACCGGTGGTTGTGGTGCCGTATTTTGCCGCCAGTTCCGCGAGCTTTTGGTTGAATACCGGGAACTTCGGGTTATCAATAAAGACGCCGCTGAAGAATCCGTACTGGAAGGGCGACCACGGCTGGATGGTGATGCCTTTGAGACGGCAGTAGTCGAGCACGGAACCGTCGCGGTTGACAGCGCCTTCGTTTTCCATATTCACGTTCACGCCCGCATCCACCATGGTTGTGTTCATGGGGCTGAACTGGAGCTGGTTGACAACAACCGGGTTGTCTTCGCCGAGAGCCTGATTCAAAAGTTCGATCTGATAGGAATTGTGGTTCGATACGCCGAAGTGACGCACCTTGCCTTCACGGTAGAGCTGATCGAACGCTTCTGCCACTTCTTCCGGTTCCACAAGCGCGTCGGGACGGTGAATCAAAAGGAAGTCCACATAATCCACGCCGAGTCTCGAGAGACAGGTTTCCGTCGCGGAGAGGATGGTTTCCTTGGAGGAATCGTAGATCCCGTCGCGGATGCCGACCTTGGTCTGAATGAGCATCCGGTCACGGAGAGAGGGATTGTCGGCGAGGAACTGACCGAACTTGGTTTCACACGCACCGCCGCCGTAGATGAATGCATGGTCAAAGAAGTTGATGCCGCATTCGAGGTCGGTTTTCACGAGCGTGTCAATCTGGTTTGCGGTCATGCCGCCGATGCGCATACAGCCCTGTGCAACACGGGATGCCTGTACACTTGCGATACTGCAAAATTTCATTTTCTGCACCTCAATTTAGAATTTGATATTATTATACCCGTTTACGTGCCATTTGTCAATGAAAAACAGAAAATGCGATCCCGCAAGATACATACCTGAAAAATTATTCAAAGGTGTATTGGAGCCGAAGGGTTTCTTCATCGGCAATATATCGTCCGGTATAGGCAAAAGTATAACTTCCGCAGTCAATAAAACCGTTTCCGCGCTTCATAACAAGTTTCCCATGCTGTTTCGGCACAGCCTGATAGAGAGCGCTGTATGCATTGTTTCCGAGGCAGTTGACTTCTTTACCGCATACCTCTTTCCGTCCTGTATTCAGATACGCACTGTACTGCCAGTTCCGGCGGTAGAGTTTCGGCAAATAAGTTACCCGGCAAAAAATATGTTCCGGATCATCCTCGGGGAATTCGCTTCTGAACCGGATTTCTTCCCCTTCATTCAGAAACTCTGCAATTTTTTCGATTCCGCGACCATGTCCGGAGCACATCCAGTTTTCCCCCTCCGGAATCTGCCCCTGCCATTCTGCCAGAATCGCGTTGAGCCTGTCCGCATCCGGAATCTCCACACAGACACCGGTATAGCTGCATCCTACTTCGGGAAATGAGATGCAGTAATGCGTCATGGAGCCGGGGTTCTCTTTCGGCAGATGCTCCATCAGCTTTCCGAGTGCCTCTGCGATATCTCGGCACGTTTCGCATTCCCTGAGATGCTTTTCGACCTCCGCTCTTTTTCCGTCATTCAGCTTACCGAGTGCGTAAATAAACAAATATTTGTATGCTTCCCTGCATTCCATGCTGTTTTTTCCTTTCCGGATTCCGCCGTTTTCGATATTCAGATCCTTCTTGATTTTTCCGATGGCGTAGTGTGCCGCCGATTTCACGCTTCCTTCGGGAATATTCATCCGCCGCGCTGTCTCGCTGACCGACAAATCCCAGATATACCGGTATGTCATGACCATGCGGTGCTTTTCGGGCAGCCGTTCAATCGCAGCAAGCACATCCGCAATCAATTCCCGCTGTATCAGTTTTTCTTCCGGATTGCCGCTCTCCGGATCT
The DNA here is from genome assembly GCA_017414585.1 of Clostridia bacterium. The sequence goes on from JAFQLN010000068.1 coordinate 3,400, forward strand.
GCCAGACGACCCAGAAGCGCGTCCGTTTCATTCCCCTCGGCGTCAAGCGACACAAAATTGAGCGTCATGGGTTTTCTGCAGTATTCCATCACCGTGTTCTGTGCAATCCGCATGAGCCAGTGCCGGAGCCGCCCGTCTTCCGTATAGCTGTCATACGCCCGGTATGCCCGCAGCCATACTTCCTGCGTCAGATCTTCGGCAATTTCACGGTCTGAAACCTTTCCGCGGATATACCGGTAAATCCATCCGGTATGTTCGCGGACGATGTTTTCAAAGTTCTGTTTCATTTTTCGTATTCCTGTTTTGTGATCACACTTATCATAATGCTTTTTCATACGGACAGGTTCAAAAACATGGAATTTTTCTTCATATTTTTTCTGCATTTTCGCCATGCTTTCCTGTCTGCCGGAATACAAAAACAGAGACACACCATGTCTGTACGGTTCGTCTCTGTTTTCTGTTCGGTTTTCCGGGTTGAAAGGTGCACACATCAGAACACGGGAAAATTCTCCTTAGGATTCATTTTCCGCCGCCGGGTACCGCAAAATCAGATAATTTCAAGATAGTCGCGGTCCGGGAGTTTCGGCATATTCTGACACGGCTTGTCCTGATACCAGAATGCCACGGAAGAAATATCGTCCTGCAGGGGGAGATACCGTCCGCCGGATCTCCAGCCGAGCGCCTGAATGGTAACCTTGATATCGCTGTCGAAACGGATCGGATCCGTGATATGCCATCTGTACATGGAGAAACGGTGCTGCGCCTTGTAGAGCTGGTCGGGAAGAATATTGAACATACCGGTATACGGGGTTGTGAATTCCACATAACGGCGCTCCACATCAAAATCGTATGCACCGCAGAAGTAGTCTTCGGTACCGGTTCCGCAGATCGTCGGATATTCGTCATCACCGTCGAGGTAGAATTTGATTTCGCCTTCCCCCCACCAGCCGTTGTTGTTTACGCCCCACGTCATGTAGGTACCGACATACTGACCCTTGCCTTCGATATTATCGAGGATGGTGTAAACTTCCTTATACGGAAGCGGATTGACGCGGCGGAACTGTGCGTGGAAGTACCCCTGATCTTCCGGTACTTCGGTCAGGGTATAGTCGATCTGATAATACAGCGTGAATACATCGTCAGCGATATTTTCAACGGTAATGCGTGCGTGCTTCTTGAAGGGCATCTGCCAGTAGCAGTTCATCCCGTTTCTCGGATTGACGCAGACCGCAAGGGAGCTGATCTGTTTATATTCCGGAACAAACGCATTAGCGAAAAAGTCGCCGAGCGGTACTTCAACGGAAGGCACTTCGCTGTCATCCCAGTACATACGGATGATCGCATAGCGGCCGGGGATTCCTGCGGGTGTGAGCCAGATGTGCTGAATGCATCCGGAACCGGTAATGTCAGCCATCACAAATTCCGTGTGGGGTTCAATGCGGACAGAGGGAGAGATCTTCCAGCCTTTGCCGAGTTCGCGTGCACAGCCGGCACCCGTACCGGTTTCAGCCATACCGGCAGCGCCTTTTTCACCTGTGAAGTTTTCGGGACAGATGGAACGGGTCTTCGCATCGGAAAGAAGTGCGAGATTGCCAAGGTCGGTTCCGAGACCGTTGAAAGGATACTTTTGTGACATTGAAAATACCTCCTTTGCGCCTTGCGCATATTGATTTAATCCTATTATAACGGACATGACAGAGATTGTCAACTGCTTTTTTCGGGCAGAACCGAAAAAGGAATCTGCCGCAAGATGAATCTGTCCGCACGATCCCCACAGCAGGCAATTGACAGATCGGCGCGGGGATGATATAATAAACAGAAGTGACAAGCTGAAACGGAGTACATACATCCATGCACCATTCCCTCGATGCAAAAAACAATTTCCGCGAAAACTGCCGTATGATCGGCATCATCTGGGCACTGGCGTGGCCGACCATGCTCGAGCAGCTCATGCAGACCGCTGTGCAGTATATCGACACCGCTATGGTCGGCGCTCTGGGAACACACGCCACAGCCGCAGTCGGTGCGACCACCACCGTCAACTGGCTCATAAACAGTACCATTTCCGCACTCAGCGTCGGTTTTCTTTCTTTTATCGCCCGAGCCTGCGGTGCCGGAGATAAAAAAGCCGCATCCCGTGCCGCGTCTCAGGCTCTGCTTGCCGTTCTTGTCTCGGGGACACTGTTTACTGTTCTTACCCTCTCCCTCTCCGGCGTCATTCCGGTCTGGATGCAGGTGGACGAAAGCATCCGCACCGACGCATCGCGCTATTTCTTCATTTTGTATCTGCCGATGCTTCCCCGTACTGCTTCCATCATTTTTGGAACTGTTCTGCGGGCGGCGGGAGACACAAAATCCCCGATGAAAATCGGCATCATTATGAACCTGGTGAATGTCATTCTGAACTTTTTCCTGATCTATCCGTCCCGCACCCTTACAGTCGGTTCGTTCAGCCTGTTTATCCCGGGAGCGGGCATGGGCGTCATCGGTGCTGCTGCCGCCAGTGCCGCTGCGTTCACGGTCGGCGGTGTGCTCATCACCTTCATTCTCTGGCACCATCCGCTCGTTTCTCCGAAAGGACAGTCCCTCCGACCGGATAAAGCGATTCTCGCCCCCTGTCTCCGCGTTGCTCTGCCGAATATGCTGCAGCGCTTCGGTACCTCCCTCGGTTATGTGGCTTTTGCCTCCATGATCAACGCCCTCGGAGAAATTTCCACTGCCGCTCACACCATTGCCAACACCGTTGAATCCGCATTTTATATTCCCGGCTACGGTATGCAGACTGCGGCGGCGACCCTTGCGGGCAATGCCTACGGCGCGCGGGACAGTCAGCGCATGAAAAAGCTCGCCGCGATGTTCATTCCGCTTGAAATCGGGCTGATGATTCTCTCCGGAGGACTCCTGTTCCTCTTTGCACCTGTGCTGATGGGAATATTCTCGGATTCCGCCGAAGTGATCGCTCTCGGCACAGCTGTTCTCCGAATGGTAGCGCTGTCCGAACCCTTCTACGGTTTTTCCATCATCATCGAAGGCATGATGCAGGGCGTCGGCAAAACGAAAAAGCCTTTTTTCTACAACATCCTCGGTATGTGGGGCGTCCGCATCATCGGAACTTTCATCTGCACGCAGATTCTTTCCTTCGGACTGATTTCCGCGTGGGCGTGCATGATCGCACATAATATGCTCCTGTTTTTTCTCTTTCTCATCTGTTATATCCGCGGTTCATGGAATCCGCTCCACTAAAAAAGGGGCTGTCGAAAGTAAAAAGTTTTGGTCGAGCTTTTTCAAAAGCTCGTGGGGTTCAAAGGGGCAAAGCCCCTTGTCGAGCTCCGCAGAGCTCGAAATGCCCAAGACTTCCGAAAAAGTTCCTCTTTTTGCTACTTTTTCTCCTCGCTAAAGGAGAAAAAGTAGAGCATTATTCTTTAAATAGCGAGAAGGCGTGTTGCAAATTACACTTTTCAATGTAAATGCGACACGCCCTTTGTTATCTATCCTTGAAGCAAAAACTTGTTAACCGACAGTCGGTCCGTGGATAACGAGAATATCATCGCCTCCGTCGGGATCCGGAATAAATTCCGCCGGATCAATCGAGGTCATGCGCGGATGAACTTCCGTCAGGCTGTGGTGGATGTGGTAGACACACAGCAGTGTCTTTTTGTCCTTCGTGGTTGTAAAGCTGTGGTGTCCCGTTCCCTGCACCAAATCGTTTTTGTGAAGAATGGGGTTCCCCGCATATTTTTTGAAGGGACCGAGCGGACTGTCTGAAACCGCATAGCCAACGGCATATCCCGGACAACGGTAGTGATTCGCAGAATAAGTAAGGTAATACTTTCCGTTGTGCTTGAGCATGAACGGTCCTTCCGCAACCCGGCAGTCGAGAATTTCCCAATCTTCCTCTGCGGCGATCAGACGAACTTCGTTTTCTTCGTCCATCGTGCGCAGATCCGCGCTCATCTTTGTGCCGTAGATCACGTTGCCGTGGTCAAAGCGGACGTAATAGAGGTACACCTGTCCGTCGTCGTCCACAAAGAAATCCCCGTCGATGGCGTTGCGTTCACTCAGCCACTTTTTTTCTGTCTGACGGAAAGGTCCTGCCGGAGAATCGGACACAGCAACGCCGATGTGTTCCTCGGAGGAATAGATCATGTAAAACTTTCCGTCTTTTTCGATGATTTCCGGCGCCCAGAACCAGCGGTCTCCCTGAACGTCTTCCTTCGACAGTCCCATACCGGCATATTCCCAATTCGCCAGATCGTCGGAAACATAGCACTTGTATCCGGCGTCCGAGTTGGTCGAATAGAGATAGTATTTTCCGTCCGCGAGCAGAATGAACGGGTCGGCTCCTTCGGATACGGGGTTGCAGCAGATTTTTTCTCTTTCTTTCATGGTCGTTCTCCTCAGATGATGATATGATCGAGCTCTTCGAGTTTCGTTCCGTCATAGAGCAGGGTCTTGACCTCATATTTGCCGAAATGAAGTTTTGCCGATGCCCCGCAGAGCGTAATTTCCGTTTCCTTTTCTTCTGCACAGCCGTTGAACAGACGCAGAATATAATCCGCAGATCCGTCTGCTTTCTTCATTGTAACAAGAGTGATCTCCCTGTCTGCAATATCGAGAAGGCTGTCGCCGAAGGTCTTGCCCTTTCCTTCTTCGGTCAGCGGGAATACATTGCACGCATACGGCGGCATATTGAATTCCGCAGCCAGTCGTTCGAGCGATTCTTCACTTGCCGCAGTCAGCCGGAATTTCATCGTCCGTTCGCCCATGTCGATCTTCTTGACAAAGCGGTCCGTCGGAATAAGCGGGCGGCTGCCGATCGGATGTGCGCAGTAGGATGCTCCGCGGATGAGGGAGAGCTCCATGGCACCGTCCATACAGGAAGAGCCGTAGGTACCGCTGTTGAATACAGTCAGGCAAGTGCCGTCTTCTTCACGCATCGCGGTAAACCGCTGTGCCACGCATTCTCTGCCATCCATGTAGAGTTCTTCCGTACCGAAAGCGGTCTGTCCGATGTATGTGCCCGGATTCGCTGTCGGAATGCGGATTTTCAGCATCCGGTTGGCGTCGTTCATGAACGCATTCACCGTCACATCAACGGCATCGTTCTGTTTATAGATCACGTACTCTACCCGCACCTTCGTATTTTCACACGCAAAGAAACACTCTACTGCTGTGAAAACAGGCCCGTCTTCGATGATCTGTATCGGTTTCATATCCTTGAAAGGACCGTCCGGTACTTCCATCAGCTTGAACGGCACGGGATTTCTGCCCATACCTGCAAGCTGGAAACCTCCCATGCCCCACGGGTCGGGATTGTCCTCCCAGAACATCGGGCAGAACGCGCCGCCTTCACCGATATATTCCCTGCCGCGGAGACAGTAGGAGGCAAGAAGCCCTGTCTTTCCGTCGATGCGCACGGATTTTTCAATTTCGGGCAGGTCGATGACAATATCTCCGTCCACGATGCGCGCCTGTTTTTCTTCGTTGTCGAGAAGTTCCATATAAATCGAAAATCTCGTCACGGTCAAGGGCTTGAGCGGTGCGCGGAACACAATGCGTTTTCTCCAGTCAAGATTGAGGTTGCTTTCTTCCTTGACGATCTGTGCGGTGATCTGTTCGCCGTTTTCATCAAAGACGCGCGGCTCATAATGCACGCTTTCCGACCAGTTCTGGTCTGCCAGCATCAGTTCGCAGGTGATTTCCGTTTCC
>JAFQLN010000069.1 GCA_017414585.1 Clostridia bacterium
ATCAGCTCGTTTGCCTTTTCGGGATCGTCCACGGTCCAGCAATTGACTTCTACGCCGTGATCATGGCAAGCCTGCAGTGCTTCCTTTGTGAGTGCATTGAAGTAAATATCGAGGTTCATGCTGCGCTTCTCGAGCATTTCGGGCAGTTCATCGCTCCACTTGGAGGTAAGGAACTGGCAGTCCTGTTCGGGACGAACTTCTTTGACAAGGTCGAGGTTTGCGATGTTGAACGCGATGAATGTGGTATGATCGCAGTAATCGAGGTCTTCCACGATCTTCATAATCTTGCGCATTTCCTCGAGGGTGTAGTTCGACTTGAGTTCGGGAACCGCGTGCTTTTCGTACTTTTTGCAGATCTTCATATATTCATAAAAAGTCGCAATGCGGATTTCTGCACGGTCGGTTGCGCCATCCTTGTCCTTGAACTGCAGTGCGCGCAGATCTTCAAAGTTCGACTGTTCGATCACGAGATCCACTTCGCAGATCCGTCCGGTCTTGCTGTCGTGCTGGCAGACGATTTCACCGTCAGCGGTATGGTATATGTCGGTTTCGATACCGTAGTATGTACGGTTGCCTGCTGCAACAAACGCTACAGCGGTGTTTTCCGTTTCCAGTCCGCTGACTCCGCGGTGTGCAACCATTCTTGTCTGCTTCTTGTCGGCAATTTTTACGGTGTTTGTAAACATAATACTCTCCTTTTTATCCGATTTGGAATGTATTCTCATTGTATCACAAGCATTTCCGTTTTTCCAGTGTTTTGGGAATTTTTTCTCACAATATAAAAAAATTACTGCCGTATCCTTGCAGAAATACGGCAGTCGATATTCAGTTCATTTCAATCTCTTTATCATACAGCATTTCTTCCATGGCGTGCACGGTATGTATGACATACGCAATGTAGATAAGTGTAACTGCAATGGAAATCACACTGATGACGGACATCGTCGGAAGCAAATAGTGGTATGCACAGGTGAATGCATAGTGCAGAATCGCAAGGATGGAGCAAAGCAGAAGTTTCCCGCCAACAGCGTTGTACACTTCCAGATCGCGGTTCTGTTTGCTGTACTGTGCATTGTCAGTCTGAATCCCGAAGCTCTCAAGATGCTTTTTTACAGCCTGCATCAGTGCGGTCAGGAAAAGGAGAACGGAAGCAAGCGCGACAATATATTCGACAGAAGCAAGTCCCGCCATCGTGAAATAACGGTTATGTGCGGTCTCGATCCATTCCACAGCTTCCACACTGTATTCGGAAAAATAGTCGATTTGGAAAATCAGATTGGCAATGGAAAGAATACTGCGGACTGCGGCAAGAACCAGAACAAAATTGGCGGTTTTCGCAAAGCGGCGAAGAATCAGCGCCGCAGCAAACAGGAGTCCGGAGGATATAATGCCGACCAGCAGATTAACGCCGTCTGCGGTCAGAATCAAAGAAGCGGCAGCGGCAAACATGAACAGCAGCAGAACACGCTTCATCCGTACAGCGGCAAAGAATGTTTCCCGCGGAAGAATGTCGTTTTCGTATTTCGCACGTAGGGCACAAATGAACGGCTCGTCTTTACGAATTGCGCCGAAATAGCCTGCTGTTCTGCGGATCATACGGACTGCGAGAATGATGACAATCAGCGCAAAGAGAATGTACAGTGCCGGTTTATAGGAAACCAGGCTGCGCTGGATGGTTTTGACATCCCCGAGGTAATCGTACATTTCCAGTTCGGTCAGTTCGGGAATCAGCGTTGCGATGACACGGAAAATATAGAATCCGAGAACCGTCCGCTTCACGAGCGTCAGCATTTCCGCATCCATTTTTTGGCGGATCAGTTTGTACTTCTTTTTTTCACCTGCTGTCTCTGTCTTGAGAAACAGCTTATTTACCGGAATCTTTTTGTAAACGGCGGTACCGTTATACCAGAGTCCCGCGAACGATATTCCTTCAAAAAGATTGTTGAGCGCGGGAATGAAGAGAAGCAGCTCCAGAAATCCGTAAACAAAAGACATGAGAAGCAGTGCCGAACCGCTTGTAAAGGGAATGAATGCGATCGAAAAAAACTTTGCGATCTGTATGAAAGCAAGTTTCAGAAACAGATCTCTCGCCTGCTGTATTTTTCCGATAAAATATGACATTTTTGTGAGTCCCGCGGCAATCAGAAAAAATCCGATCGCATCGGGAAGGATATCTGCGACATGAATCACCGGATTCGCAAGCAGGATAAAACCGGCTGTCAGAAGACCGAATCCCATAAACTGCTCCTTCCTATTATTCCTGTATATTTATTTCTTTTTATGATAATGCTGATGCTTTTTCTGTTTTTCCTGCGACCGTTTTTCCGCTTCCTCCAGAGCAAGACGCATGGATTCCTCGCGGTACTTCTGCTTATCCTGCTCCATAGCTTCAAATTTGTCGTTGATTTTATTGATCAGCTCGATCTTTGAACGCTTCGGCGGCGCATCTTCATCCTCATCAGCGGGGCAAAGAATGCCGAAGCATTTATAGATCAGCACCAGATTGAGCACAAGGCAGACAATCCAGTAAAGGAAGACAATCATGCTGACAAACTGCGCTTCATCAGCGAGAACGCCGGAAAACAGTATCACAAGCAGGCTGGCTGCGTAGTATGTCATGGTCAGCGTCAGATTGCGGTTCGCCGTATCGACGAGTTTTTTTGCATCCGCGCCGCCTGCGATTCCCCGCGTACCGAGGAACATGAAAATGTGCATCAGGCACGCTGCCGCTTCCTTGGCGATATCGACAGCCATATCAATCGGACCTGCCGGATCATAAATACGGAACATCAGAGATGCCGCGCTGACACCGCAGAGGATCATAAATCCGAGGCAGGCAGCCATGGCGTTGATGAACCAGCGATTATACTGCGCGAGCTTTGAAAAGGCGTAGATTGCCACCAGTGCGCCGATGATATCCGCAAAGAAATATGCCTGTGCCAGCGAAAACGCGAACATTGCAAAATATCCGAAAAACAGTGTTCCGAATCCCATATTCTGCCCTTTCCGTCCTATGTACGGTTATGCCGCAGAGCAGAATATCCGCTCGCAGCATAACCGGGATAATACCTTATTCTTCTTCGCTTTCGCCGCCCTGGTTTGCACCGCAGCACTTTTTATACTTTTTGCCGCTTCCGCAAGGGCATGGATCGTTTCTGCCGACTTTCTGTCCTTTATTGACAACCGGCTTTTTCGGTCCTGCAGACTTCGGCGCACCGCCTGCGAAGCCTTCGGATAGGGGCTTGGCAACTTCAACACGCTTCATTTCCACCTGCGGCTTTGGCATCACGGACATCAGCTGACGGATTGTATCATCGCGGATGTTCATGATCATTTCGTCAAAGAGATCCGCACCCTGCAGTCTGTATTCGGAAATCGGATTTCTCTGCGCATAAGCCTGCAGTCCGATCATTTCGCGGAGCGAATCCATTGCTTCGAGATGATCCATCCACTTTTTATCGACATTCTGGAGGAGAACAATGCGCTCGATTTCACGCATCTGTTCAGCGCCGAACAGTTCTTCCTTGGTCTTGCAGAGAGCATCTGCACGTTCCAGAAGCGTTTTGCGGATCATTTCCCGGTTTTCTGCGGCATCGCCGGACAGATCACGGAAATCTTCCGGTGTACAGAGCAGTCCGAGGTACTTCTGTCTGAGACCATCAAGCTCCCACTGTTCCATGGAATCTTCGTGGAGGAAGCTGTTTACTGCGTCTTCGAGCGTTTCCTTCATCATGGAAGCGATTTTTTCCTTGAGATCAGCGTTTTCGAGTACGTCCGCACGCTGCTTGTAAATAACGGTACGCTGCTGGTTCATGACGTCGTCATATGCGAGGACGTTCTTTCTGCGGTTGAAGTTCTGGTCTTCCAGTTTCTTCTGCGCGGATTCGATGGAACCGGAAAGAATCTGTGCGTCGATGGGCGTGTCGTCGTCGAGTCCGAGACGTTCCACCATGCCGAGAATCCGGTCGGATCCGAACAGACGCATGAGGTCATCTTCAAACGACAGGAAGAATCTCGATTCACCCGGGTCACCCTGTCGTCCGGAACGTCCGCGGAGCTGGTTGTCGATACGGCGGGATTCGTGGCGTTCGGTACCAATAACGAAAAGACCGCCGGCTTCACGTACCTTGTCCGCTTCGGGACGGATGACTTCCTGATACTTTTTATAGAGTTCCTTGAAGTGTTCTCTTGCTGCGAATACTTCTTCGGGAACATTTTCCGCAGAACCGGTTGCGAGTGCGATGATATTCTCCTCGTAGCCTTCCTTGCGCATTTCGCCCTTGGCAAGCCATTCCGCATTACCGCCGAGCATGATATCCGTACCACGCCCTGCCATGTTGGTGGAAATGGTTACAGCACCGAATTTACCTGCCTGCGCGACGATATCCGCTTCCATTTCATGATACTTTGCGTTGAGGACGGTATGCTTGATGCCGGCTGCTTTGAGCTTTTTGGAAAGTTCTTCGGATTTTTCGATGGATACGGTACCGACAAGCACCGGCTGTCCCTTGGCGTGGCACGCTTCGATCTGCTTGATGATTGCGCGGTCCTTACCTGCTTTGGACTTATAAACAGCATCCGGATGGTCTTTTCTGATCATGGGACGGTTGGTCGGCACTTCCACAACGTCGAGGTTGTAGATTTCGCGGAATTCGTTTTCTTCCGACAGAGCGGTACCGGTCATGCCGGAGAGCTTCTTATACATACGGAAGTAGTTCTGGAAGGTGATCGTTGCGATCGTGCGGTTTTCGCGCTGGATCTTTACGCCTTCCTTCGCTTCGATTGCCTGATGAAGACCGTCGGAGTAACGGCGCCCGGGCATGAGACGACCGGTGAAAGTATCAACGATGATGACTTCGTTATCCTTCACGACGTAGTCGGTATCGAGGTGCATCGTACCGTGCGCTTTGATCGCCTGATAGACATGATGCGTAATATCTGCGTTTTCCGCATCGGCAAAGTTCTGGATTCCGAAGAACTGTTCCGCTTTTGCAATACCTGCAAGGGTCAGTGTGGCGGTTTTCGCTTTTTCGTCAACGATATAGTCCGCGTCAATGGCATCGTGGTCTTCCTTGGAGTCGAGTTCCTTGACAACGTGTTTGCGGAGCGTTCTTGTGAAGCGGTCTGCCATGTCGTACAGAACATCCACTTCCGAGCCCTGACCGGAGATGATGAGAGGCGTTCTCGCTTCGTCGATGAGGATGGAGTCCACTTCGTCGACGATGGCAAACTGATGCCCTCTCTGCACACGCTGTTCTGCGTAGGTTACCATGTTGTCGCGGAGGTAGTCGAAGCCGAATTCGTTGTTTGTACCGTAGGTAATATCGCAGTTATAGGCAATCTGTTTGTCTTTTCTCTTCTGATCGTGAACAACCAGACCGGTAGTGAGTCCGAGATACTCGTGAATACGTCCGATTTCTTCACAGCCGACACGTGCAAGATAGTCATTGACGGTAACGATGTGCACGCCCTTCCCTTCGAGCGCATTCAGATACGCAGGAATAGCTGCTACAAGCGTTTTGCCTTCACCGGTCTTCATTTCGGTGATCCGTCCCTGATGCAGAAGAATCCCGCCCATGAGCTGTACATCGAACGGTCTCTTGCCGAGAATTCTGTCTGCGGCTTCCCTGACGCACGCAAATGCCTCCGGCAGAATATCGTCAAGCGTTTCCGACGCTGCCAGACGCTGTTTGAAAATATCAGTCTGCTGGCGCATTTCCGCATCGGACATTGCCTTATACTTGTCCGCCAGCGCATTGATTCTCTTGACCGTCGGAGCGATTTTCTTCACCTGTCTGTCGCTGTATGTGCCAAATACTTTTGTAATAATACTCATTATTGATAAACGGTCCCAAGACCGTACAGCCTCCATCGTTTATTCAGTGATTATTTTCGCATAGGTATACATATTAACTATCGTATTATACCACAGAAAATGTGCTTGTTAAAGTGCTAAATGTAAATTTATTAAAAAAATCATGTTTACGGTTTTTTTTGCCGAAAAAACAATTTCCAAGTGCATATGATCTTGCATTGATGCGGCGGATGCTGTATAATAACAGTATTCTCAAGTGAAAGGATCCGTCATGAAAGAGATCAATATCGTTCTGCATGAACCCGAAATCCCGCAGAACACTGGCAATATAGCCCGCACCTGTGCCGCAACCGGCGCTGCTCTGCATATCATCAAACCGATGGGATTCGCCATCGACGACCGGAAACTCAAGCGTGCCGGACTTGATTACTGGCATCAGCTCGACATCACCTACTACGAAAATCTGGACGATTTTTTTGCGAAAAATCCCGGATGCAGTTTTTACTGTTTTTCCACGAAGGCGCCGCGCTGCTACACCGATGTAACTTACGAAACGCCTGTGTTCCTCTTTTTCGGCAAGGAGACCAGGGGACTGCCGGAGGATTTTCTCCGCGCCAATCTCGACCGCTGTGTACGGATTCCGATGCGCGAAAACCTGCGCAGTCTCAATCTTTCCAATTCCGCAGCCATCGGCGTATACGAAGTTCTCCGCCAATCCGGTTTCCGCGGTCAGCAGGAAGAAAGCGATTATCTGGAAAAATAATCAAAGGAGCGGTGCGAGCAGTTCCAGTACCGCACGGAACAGTCTTCTTACAAGGCTGTTTTTTTCTTCTTCGGCAACTCTGCTCACGCGGAACATTTCCTCAAAGTCCGCTTTGATATCCGCAATACACTCCGTCCCGCTCATCCAGACACCGCATTCAAAATGAAGGTAGAGACTCCGGTAATCGAGGTTCACGCTGCCGACAGTCGCAAAGCGGTCATCGCAGAGGAAGGTTTTTGCGTGGATGAAGCCGGGGGTATATTCGTATATCTTCACGCCGTGTGCAAGGAGATTCGGGTAGAAGGATTTGGTTGTTTCGCTGATGACTTTTTTATCGGGGATTCCCGGCGTGATAATCCGCACGTCAATTCCGCTCCGTACTGCGGTGCACAGTGCCTGTTCCATCCGTTCGTCGATGATCAGATACGGTGTGGTAATCCAGACATATTCTTGGGCGGCGGCAAGAATTCCGAGGTAAATATTCTCTCCGACAGCTTCGTCGTCCAGCGGACTGTCCGTATAGGGCTGGACAATGCCGGAAGTTTTCCTGCTCTGTCCCTGCTCAAGATTCGGTGCGTACACACTGTAGTCCCCTCTTTTTTCGGGAGCTGTGCCGCAGAGGTAGTCCCACATAGTCAGAAACATGACCGTGAAGCTCCACGCCGCTTTTCCTCTGACCATCACTGCGTTGTCTTTCCAGTATCCGAAGCGTTCTACACGGTTGATATATTCGTCAGCCAGATTGATTCCTCCTGTAAACGCCGTTTTTCCGTCGATCACGCAGATTTTTCTGTGATCGCGGTTATTCTGCCGTGCATTGAGTACCGGAACAAAGCGATGGAACACCCGGCATCGGATCCCCTCTTTTTCGAGTTTGCCGGCAAATTTCCGATTCAGAGTCATGATGCAGCCGATATCATCGTAGATCAGCCGCACATCGACCCCGGCTGCCGCTTTCTTGCGAAGAATCTCATGAATCCGGTTCCACATTTCCCCTTCTTCCACAATGAAGTATTCGAGAAAAATGTAACGCTCTGCCTGTTCGAGTTCTCGAAGAAGCGGAGCCAACATCGCTTCGCCGGAAGGAAAATACATTGTCTCCTCATTTTCAAAAGGCGGACACAGGGCGGCGTTGGTTATATACTCCGCCTGTTTCCATGCATCCGGACAGCTGATTTTCATCTTTTGAAGAAGTGTGCGGTCTTCCAGCGCGGATTTGGTTACAGCGCTCATAAACCGCATCTTGGCAAGAGAACGCTCCGACAAACGGTTTCCGCAGAAAATTTCATACACCGGGCAGCCGAACAACGGAAACAGAAGGATTACAACAATCCATGCGAGCTTATATGCCATGTTCTGGTTCGTATGAATGACACGCAGAACATAGATAATCCCCATCGCGAAAGAAACAATATAGTATAAGACAAAGTATTTTGTAAATTCTATTGCCGCCAGAAGGATGATTACAAACTGCAGAGCTATCATAAGTCCGACAATGAACACTCTGCTGAACAGAAGTCTTTTCAGTTTTTTTCTCATATGCATCTCCGCGTTTTTGCTGGTAATGTTTCTATTTTATGGAATATATGCAAATAAGTCAACGTCTTTTGGTAAACGGAATGTATCGTTTTTCCGTATACAAATCCGTTTTTTAATTACTTGACAAGCCGCGGCGTATATGCTACAATACCTTTATACACCATTTTGACAAAAAAGAAAGGAACTTATCATGAAAATTTTATTTCAGGGTGACAGTATTACCGATGCAGGACGTGACCGCAGTGATGTTCACAATCTCGGAAACGGTTATCCGAAGTTCACCGCCGAACTGATCCGGAACCGTCATCCCGGCACAGATTTCGAGTTTATCAATCTCGGCATCAGCGGAAACCGTGCGGAAAATCTCCGCGACCGCTGGCAGGCTGACTGTATTGATCTGCAGCCGGATGTTGTTTCCATCCTGATCGGCGTCAACGACACATGGCATCGTGCCGGTGACAAAAACTGGATGCCGCACGATTATTTTGAAGAATGCTACCGCTTTATTCTTTCCGAAATCAAGGAAAAGACCAACGCCAAGATTATCATGATCGAACAGTTCCTTCTCTATACACCGGACAAGGACTTCTTCCATGTGGATCTGGATGCCAAGATTCAGGTAACACGAAAGCTGGCACGCGAGTTCGCGGATGTATTCATTCCCATGGACGGCATTTTCGCTTCGCACTGTATCGGCACTGAGCCTACAAAATGGGCTGGCGATGGTGTTCATCCCACAGAAGCCGGTGCTCGTCTGATTGCCGGGTACTACGCTGACGCGTTTGACAAGCTCTTCGCTTCCATTCACTGACAAACACAACAAAATCCCGGGTTACGGTAGTTGAAATACCGCCGCCCGGGATTTTTTTACAGAATGATACAGATCAGTCCCTGACTGCCTTCGTTGATGATTTTCGACAGTGTTTCACCGAATTTCTGCCGTGCATCTTCGGGGAGATGCTCCAGCTTCGCGTGCAGACCGTCTCCCACCAGTTCATACAGAGAACGTCCGAACATATTGGATTCCCATATGGATTTCGGATCGTCTTCAAACTGCTTCATCAGATACCGGATCATTTCTTCCGACTGCTGTTCCGTACCGACAATCGGATTGATTTCCGTTTCTATATTGGTGCGGATCATATGCACGGATCCCGCCGATGCCCGGAGCCGTACGCCGTATCCACCCGCCTGACGGATCATTTCCGGTTCTTCGAGGGTGAGACTTTCTGTGTCGGGCATGACGATGCCGTAACCGGTTTCATTCACTGATCGGATGGCATCGCGGTATTTATCCATCTCCCGTTTGGACTGGGACAGACTGCTGAGCGCTTCCAGAAGTTCCGCTTCGTTTTTCATAGGAATACCGGTCATTTCAGAAATGGTATCGTAGTAAAGTCCTTCCGGCAGACGCACTTCCATCTCTACTCTGCCCTCTCCGGCGTCACTTTCAGTCACAGTACAGATCGGTTTATCGGGATACTCCCCGCATCGTGCTGCCGCTGTCTCCAGTTCCTTCAGCAGAACCGGCAGGAATACTTCCTTTACATCCCGCAGACGCTTCATTTCTTTTGATGCTTTCAGAACTGCGTCATACAGTACGCTTCGGAGACGATGATCGTCCGGCAGAACCGATGTCCATGCGGGAAAGATGATATCGGTTTGCTTTGCCGGGAATTCATCGAGAAGCATGGCGAGAATCCCGCTGATATCCTCCGCATCCAGCTCCATACAGTTGACGAGCGCCACGGGTGCATGATATTTTTCTTCCAGCTTCATAGCCAGTCTGACAGCATTTTCGGATTCCGGCTCAGCTGAATTGAGAATTACGGCAAAGGGTTTTCCGAGTTCAGACAGTTCTGCTGCAATCCGTTCCTCCGCTCCGATATAATTCTCCCGTGCCAGATCCCCGATCGTGCCATCCGTAGTCACCAGCATCCCGATCGTGGCGTGTTCGGCAATGACTTTCCGTGTTCCGAATTCCGCCGCTTCCCCGAACGGAACGGGATTCTCATGCCACGGGGTATGCACCATCCTCGCAGCACCGTTTTCTTCTGATCCGAGCGCTTCCGGAATCATGTACCCCACGCAGTCAATCAGTTTGATACGCAGTTCCGTTCCGTCTTTCGTACGGAAAGCAACACTCTCATCCGGGATGAATTTCGGTTCGGTTGTCATGACGGTTCGTCCGCCGGCACTCTGCGGAAGCGCATCTCTGGCGCGGTTCTGATCAAATTCGTTGTCGATGTTCGGAAGCACCGCCGCTTCCATAAACTGTTTGATAAAGGTGCTTTTTCCGCACCGCACGGGTCCCACGACACCGATGTAAACGTCCCCCTTTGTCCTTTCCGCGATATCGCGGTAAATCGTTGTATCCATAAATAATCCTCCGCATCGGTTGAATGTACTTCATCCTATGCGGAGGTTTTTTTCGTTATGCCAGCAACTGGTAAATCCCGTAGATCACGGGAACAAGCAGTCCGGGCAGCATATTGCCGACCTTGACCTGCTTGCCGAAGAACAGGTTGATTCCCACGCCGAAGATCATCACGGATCCGACGAGGGACATACCGGAAATCATGGTATCAGTGAGATATGTTCCGATGACGCCGGCAAGTGCGGTGATCGCGCCCTGATAGATTGCCATGGGAATTGCCGAACAGAGCACGCCGATGCCCAGTGTGGAGGCAAAGACCATCGTGGAGATAAAGTCGAGGATGGACTTGGAGAAAAGCATGGTTGGGTCGCCTTCCAGACCGTCGCGGAGAGAACCGACAATCGCCATGGCTCCCACGCAGACAACAAGCGTTGCTGTCACAAATCCTTCCGTAAAGCGGCTGTCACCGGAACGGAAAATCTTCCACTTTTTCATTTTATCGCCGATGCTTTCGAGCCGGTCTTCGATTTTGCAAAGTTCTCCGACCAGTGTTCCGAGTACGAGCGAAACGATCATCAGCATGATACCGTTTGCCGACAGTTTTCCGTCTTCACCGATGACGAGCATTTCCTGCAGGGTACATCCGATTCCGATGAACATGGTTGCGATTCCGAGCGTCTTCATCAAGGATTTCTGCAGTTCTTCAGATAATCCTTTTTTGGCAATGATGCCGATGGTACTGCCGAGGAGCACGGCGAGGGTATTGACGATTGTCCCGATTCCGGGCATAGTTGACACTTCCTTTTGTTTTTATAGAATAAGATCCGGTTTAACCGAACATGGAAAGCTGATTGGTTTTGGACATTCCCTTGAGCGCGCCGTTCTTTTCGAGCAGTTCGAGCACACTTTTGGAAACCTTGGCTTTGGTCCGCAGTTCGTCAACAGAGAAGATTGCTCCGGACTGCATGGCATTCATAATATTTTCCGCCGCCGCTGCGCCAAGCCCCGGCAGTGAAGTGAACGGGAGACGGATTTTCCCCTTTTCCGGTATATACTTTGTCGCGTGGGATTTGTAGATATCAACCGGAAGGAAATCGTAGCCGCGCTGGAAATACTCGTTGATCAGCATAAGCGCACCGGCAACTTCGGCTTCGGCGGCAGAAATTTCATGGCGGCGCTTATTGAGATCGGTGAGGACGTTTTTGACGTTTTCCTTTCCCTTCATAACGATTTCACCGTCAAATCCGTCGGGTGCTGCTGTGAAATAAGCGGCATAAAACTCGACGGGATAGTAAATTTTATACCACATCAGCCGGATTGCGTCGATGACGTATGCCGCGGCGTGTGCTTTCGGGAACATATAACGGATCTTCTGCAGAGAGTCGATATACCACTGCGGAACGCCGTTTTCATGCATGGCATCCTGCATATCCTGCGGGATAATCACGCCTTTTTTATTTTTGCGGACAAACTCCATAATCTTAAAAGACAGGGATTTGTCCATGCCGTATTTGTGAATGAGCGTCATCATAATGTCGTCACGGCACCCGATAACGTCGGAAATCGTACAGGTTCCGGAAGATATCAGCTCATCCGCGTTGCCGAGCCAGCATCCGGTTCCGTGGGTGAGTCCGGAAATCTGGAGCAGGTCGGTGAAGTTCTTCGGCTGTGCGCTCATGAGCACTCCCCGGATGAACGGCGTACCCATTTCGGGCAGTCCGAGCGTGGCGGTTTTGGAGTCGATCTGCTCCGGTGTGACGCCGATGGGATCTGTCGAGGTAAAGCTCTTATACACAGCCGGATCGCTCATCGGAACATCCAGGACACTGTAGCCGGAATACTCCTCGAGACGCTTATACTTGGTCGGAATATCGTGTCCGAGGATATCGAGTTTTAAAATGGTATCGTGCAGATATTTAAACTCGAAGTGCGTACTGACAATATCGGAGTTGGGGTCGTCGGCGGGATGCTGGATCGGACAGAAATCGTAAATCTCATATTCCGCCGGAACGACGATCATGCCGCCCGGATGCTGACCTGTGGTGCGTTTGATGCCGACACACCCGGACACCAGCCGATCCATCTCAGCGCGGTTGACGGAAATGCCTTTTCCTTCGAGGTATCTTGCCGCGAAGCCGAACGCTGTTTTATCTGCGAGCGTACCGATTGTTCCTGCTTTGAACGCTTTTCCGGCGCCGAACAGCACTTCCGTGAATTTATGCGCATCCCCCTGTACATCCCCGGAAAAGTTGAGGTCGATATCGGGCGTTTTGTCTCCTTTGAAGCCAAGGAAGGTTTCAAAGGGTATATCGTGTCCGTCCTGTTCGCAAACTGCACCGCATTTGGGGCATTCTTTTCGCGGCAGGTCAAAACCGGAACCGACTTCACCGTGGGTAAAGAACTCGTTCCACTTGCACTTCGGGCAGCGGTAATGCGGCGGCAGCGGATTGACGCGCGTAATGCCCGCCATGGTTGCCGCAAAGGACGATCCGACCGACCCTCTCGAACCGACCTGATATCCTTTTGATTCGCTGTTTTCTACGAGCTTGCGGGCGATAATATACATGATCGCAAAGCCGTTTTTGATAATGGAATCCAGTTCTCTTGCCAGCCGTTCCGTTACAACATCGGGAAGCGGATCGCCGTATAGGTTTTTCGCCAGCTCCCAGCATTTGGTTGTCAGTTCTTCTTCCGCACCGTCGATATGCGGAGGATAGTTTCCTTCCGGAATCGGACGACAGACTTCGATCATATCGGCGATTTTGTTCGGGTTTTCAATGACGACTTCCCTTGCAACGTCTTCGCCGAGATATGCAAATTCTTCAAGCATTTCTTCCGTCGTCCGGAAATACAGCTTGGAATCATGGTCGGCATCCTTGAAACCAAGTCCGGCAAGAATAATGCGGCGGTAAATCTCGTCTTCCGGATTCTTGAAGTGCGCGTCACAGGTAGCACAGACAGGACGGTTTGCTTTTCGCCCGATTTCAATAATCCGCCGATTGAAATTGCGCAGGGCTTCTTCATCCGGTACTTTACCGTCACGGATCATGAACGCATTGTTGACAATAGGCTGGATTTCGAGGTAATCGTAAAACTGCGCCATTTCGATGAGTTCCGATTCCGGTTTTCCGTCCATCATAGCAGTGAACAGTTCACCGGCTTCGCAGGCGGAACCGAGAATCAACCCTTCGCGGTGTTCTTCCAGAAGCGTTCTGGGAATGCGCGGGTGACGGTAGTAATATCTGAGGTTCGATTCGGAAACCAGCTTATAGAGATTTTTCATGCCGGTCTGGTTCTTCACGAGGATGATCTGGTGATAAGATTTGAGTTTGAGCGGATCGGCTTTTTCCGACATGGAAAAATTCATGCGCTGGATATTGTCGATTCCCTCCTCCTTGAGACGTTCGATCATGCAGGTGAAAATAGCTGCAAGCATTTCCGCGTCGTCGCAGGCACGATGATGATTGAAGTTCCCGAGTTTATAATGTTTCGCCAGTGTATCCAGTTTATGATTTTTAAGGTCCGGATTCATGTAGCGCGACATGGCGACGGTATCGAGATAGGGATTCTCAAAAGGAAGTCCGCATTCCTCCGCCGCGTGCCGGATAAAACCGGTGTCAAAAGATGCATTATGGGCAACGAGCATTCTGCTGCCGATGAAGCGGAAGAACTCCTGCAGGACTTCGCCAATCGGCGGTGCGTCTGCTACCATCTCATCCGTAATGCCTGTCAGTTCGACAATATTGGCGGGAATCGGTACGCCGGGATTGACAAAGCTGTTGAAGCGATCCTTGATTTCCCCGTTCTGCACGATGACAGCACCGATTTCCGTAATCTTACAGGTCGCGGCGGAAAGACCGGTGGTTTCGATATCGAAGACAACAAATTCGTCGTGGAATGTAATTTCTTCTCCATGATAAGCTGCGCGGGATGTATCGTCAACGTAATATGCTTCAAGTCCGTACAGAACTTTGATCTCATCCTTGAGGGAATCAGCGGTCAGCATGGCAACGGGAAAACTCTGCAGGTTGCCGTGGTCGGTAATTGCAACAGCTTTATGTCCCCACTTATGGGCGGTTTTCACGATATCATCCGCTTTGATGATGGCATCCATCGCGGACATATTCGTATGGAGATGCAGTTCCACGCGCTTTTCTTCGGCTTTATCCATTCTTTCAATCGTTTTGATCTGCAGAATATCGCTGTACTGCATATAGAGATCGTTGTCGAAGGTGTCGCGCTTGATCGTTCCGCGGACAGCATATGCTTTTCCTTTGCTGAACAGCGATTCCGTATCGGCAGCTTCTTCTGCGGCAACAGTCATTTTTATGTACAGAGATGCATCACGGTCGGTCAGCGCAACGGTAAACATGATTTTATCGCCGCGGCGTGTTTCTTTCTGCTGGATATCAAAAACTTCGCCGAGAATAATCACGTTCTTCCCGGTTGTGCGGATCGAGCGGAGAGGGGTGACATTTTCTATGGGAAAGATTTCCCCGAAAACAAGCTGCGGAGAGCGAGCGTCAAACCGGGTTTTACCGCACCTGAAAATGCCTTCTTCCAGCATTTCCGCGCTGTCCGAGCCATCAAAGAGAGATGCAACCCGCGGAAGTGCCGGCTTCTCCTCTGCTTCCTGCTGAACCGGTGCCGCTTCTTCCGTTGAGCGTGCGGCTTCCATCCGTTCGTATTCTGCTGCGATATTGGCAGATGTACTGTTGAGTTTTTCCAGCTGTTTTGCCATGAATTCCGCATACTGTGCGTCCGCGTTGCTGCTTCGGCGGATTTCGATCGTACGGCGGATACCGAATTCACTCGAGATAATCCCTTCGATGACGTGTGCGGTCTGCGCGAGATCGAGAAGGGTCAGTCCGCCCTGAGAAAAGGGAATGAGAATGGCAACGCGGTCGTCCTGCTTTTCCAGCTCGTAATTGTTGAAAAATCCCGAGCAAACAACACCGACGCGCGCCGTTTCCGCGAGAATTTCGTCCATGTAGTCGGTTGTGAACAGCTCCGGTTTATAGTGCGTGAGAATACGCACCTGACTGAGTTCATATCCTGCACGGATTTCTTCTTCGAGCGCATAGATGAATTTCTTCTTATACAGCTTCGGCAGTGTAATGCCGACTTCCGCAATACGTTGTTCACGGCTGATTCTGATGGTCACATCCGTGGCTTCATCGAAGATATCGCGGCTTTTTCCTGTCAGATCGGGAGCAATTTTTTTGAAGACATCCGATAATGTTCTGGTTGTATTGTCGGGCATTTTCTCCTCCTCCGATCATTCGGTCAGCGCTTTTTTCGTTTCTTCAACAAGAAATGCTACGGCTTCGTTTTCCGGGAGCTTCACAACGGATTTTCCGTCCCGGAAGAAAAGCACGCATCCGTCGCCGCCCGCTATGCCGAAATCCGCCTCTCTTGCCTCACCGGGGCCGTTGACAGCACACCCCATGATCGCAACTTTGAGTTTTTTTCCGTTTGTGGGAACAGAGCGGATGGATTCTTTATAGGCTTTGCCGATTGCTATCAGGTCAATCTTCGTTCTTCCGCAGGTCGGACAGGATATAACATCTACACCACCGTTCGGGTTGAGTCCGAGCGAGGCGAGAATCTCCTTCCCTGCACGCACTTCTTCCACAGGATCTGCAGTCAAAGAAACGCGGATGGTTTCACCGATACCGTCGAGCAGGAGAGAACCGATGCCGACCGCATTCTTGACCAGCCCGGAATAGTCATCACCGGCTTCAGTCACTCCGAGATGGAGCGGATAGTCGGACTGCTGACGAACCAGTCGCGCGGCACGTGTCATTTCTGCGATGGAGGAAGATTTGATGGAAAGAACAATATCGGAAAAACCGCAGTTTTCGAGAATGTCGGCTTCTATGAGAGCGGATTCGGCAAGTGCCTCCGCTGTGGGTGCACCGTATTTCTCCAGCAGTTTTTTATCGAGCGAACCGCCGTTGACACCGATGCGGATGGGCAGACCGTTTGCTTTGCAGGCTTCGGCAACTTCGTGTACTTTCCATGTATCGCCGATATTGCCGGGATTGATCCGGATTTTATCCGCGCCCATACGTACTGCTTCAAGAGCAATTTTATAGTCAAAATGTATATCGGCGACAAGAGGGACTGCTGCCCCCTGCTTCTTCGCAAGCCGGAATACTTCGGCGCACTCCTTCTTCGGCACGGCGAGACGAACGATATCACACCCGGCGCTTTCCAGTGCACGGATCTGTTCAATGCAGCGAGAAAAATCTTCAGCAGGCGTATTGGTCATCGACTGAACGGTGACCGGATGCCCGCCGCCGATTGCAGTACCGCGCGCATATACGGTCCGTATTGTTTTTCTGTTTTGGTTTATATTCATGATTCTACCCGATTCATTATATTTCGATAAAAGCGGTAAAAGCCTACCTCCCGAACAGGCAGTTTCTGTTCCGGAGGTAAGCTGCATACGTTATTTACATCAGTCCGATGATGTCCTTGACAGCAACAACGACCATCAGAATCATCAGCATCACCAGTCCGGCGAAGTGAACATACCCTTCGATTTCCGGTTTGATCGGTTTTCTTCGGATCAATTCAATGATCTGGAAAAGCAGTCTTCCTCCGTCGAGAGCGGGGAGCGGCAGGAGATTCATGACACCGAGGTTCATGCTGATGACAACTGCGAGGTAAACGAGATCCGCAGTCCCTTCCTCTGCTGCTTCGCCAAGCGCCTTGGTAACGCCGACGGGCCCGGAAACCGCTTCCATGCCGTAGCGACCGCTCAGAAGATCATAGAGAGATTCCCAGATCATTTTGATGGTGGAAACCGAGCGGAACAGAGCATGCTTGAGGACGGTCAGCGGCGTTTTCACTTCGGGATTCACTTTGAAATCCATCATGCCGAAGGTCGTACCGGATTCTGTGATCTGTCTGAACACAACATCGCGCAGGACAATGGTCTCGCCGCCGCGTCTGACAGTCAGATCAATCGGCTTCACGCCTTTGCGCATGATTTCGTATACGGTTTCGTTTGCGATATGCACCCGCGTTCCTTCCACGTGCGTGATGACGTCCCCGATTTCGAGCCCGGCTGCTTCCGCGTAGGAAACGCCGTTCTCGTCGTAGATGAATGCACCAACGGTGTTGGACGGCAGAACATCCTGTGCGGCTACGAGAAGCGTCATAACAATCACGCCGATAAAGACGTTCATAAACGCGCCCGCCGCTGTAACGATGATTCTCTGCCACACGGGCTTTTTGTGAAAGGCATTTTCGTCATCCGATTCTTCATCTTCACCTTCCATGGCAACAAATCCGCCGATAGGAAGTGCACGGAGCGAATAGGCAATGCCCGTTTTTTTCGATGTTTTCTGTACCAGCTTCGGTCCCATGCCGATGGCAAATTCATGGATGGTAACCTTGAAAATCCGAGCGGAAAGATAGTGCCCGAATTCATGAATGAAGATCAGAAACCCGAAGATCAGCAATGCGATCAGGATCGTCCAAATAGTAATCAGTATCACACCCTTTGTGAAAGTTTCAAATGCAGTTTTCGATCAGAGAGCGGGTAATCTGCCGCGCTTCTCTGTCCGTCTCTGCCACGGTTTCTTCCGTTACATTAGAGTATACACGAACTTTTGCCAGCGTTTCATGCACAACTGATGAAATTTCTGTAAATCCTATTCTGCTGTCAAGAAAAGCCTCGACTGCCGCTTCATCTGCGGCGATGAGTGCGGTTGTTGCCGTTCCGCCTTCCCGCACAGCTTCTCTCGCCGTTTCAAGAAGCGGAAAAGCATTTATATCTGGT
The DNA here is from genome assembly GCA_017414585.1 of Clostridia bacterium. Next base: position 18,287 of record JAFQLN010000069.1, read on the forward strand.
CGGTCGAAGGTGAGGCTTCCGATTTTTACAAGGTCAATCCCTGCATCGGGAGACGCTTTTGTGTGGGGCGCGGTTGCAGCATATCGGATACAGTCACGCATATCCGGACGTCCCATCTGTGCGAGGAAGGTATGATCAGTATATTCCACCAGAGAATGAATTATGCTCTGCCGATGAATGAGGACATCGACCCGGTCTTCGGGAACACCGAAGAGCTTTACCGCTTCGATAATCTCAAAACCTTTGTTCATGAGTGTGGCGGAATCGACGGTGATCTTTTTCCCCATTTTCCAAGTCGGATGTGCAAGAGCTTCTGCGGCGGTTACGGATTTGAGTTCGTCCGGCATTTTTCCGAAGAAGGGTCCGCCCGAGGCAGTGAGGTGGATTTTTGCGACATCCTCCGGTGATTTTCCTTCCATACAGCGGAAAACCGCGCTGTGTTCGCTGTCCACAGGAATCATTTCTCCGCCGCTTTTTCTCATCAGCGAAAATATCAGTTCCCCAGCGGCGATAATCGCTTCCTTGTTTGCCATACCGATCCGTTTTCCGGATCTTGCCGCTGCCAGAGCATAAGGAATTCCTGCCAGTCCGGCGACAGAATGGAAAATGATATCCGCATCGGTCTGTTCAATGAGCTGCAGTGCAGTCTCCTGATCCCATACAATGACGGGCAGATTTCCGTCGATTCTGTCACGGAGATCGTTTGCCGCCTGTTCGGATACCACTGCGACAATTTCGGGGTGATACCGGCGAATCTGTGCGGCAAGCAGTTCCGTATTTGTCCCTGCTGTCAGCATACGGACATTGAGACCGAGTTCGGTAATCACATCGAGTGTCTGCGTCCCGACGGAGCCGGTAGAACCGAGGACAACGGCTGAACGAGGAATAAAGTCTTTTTTCGGATGAAGATTCAGCATAAAACTACCTTTTATAACAACAATCCGCCAATGACGGGAATTTGCGTGAGAATATAGAGAACAGGTGCAGTAAGAAGCACGCTGTCAAAGCGGTCGAGTACACCGCCGTGTCCGGGGAAAATTTTTCCGTAGTCCTTGACATCAAAACGACGTTTGATGACGGACGCAGAGAGGTCTCCGATCTGGGAAATGACGGAAACAATCGCGCCTGCGGCTGCCATAATGAAGAGATTCGGATCCGAGAAAGCGTCGAAAAAACGATGGATGATCACGGCATAGAGGACATAGGCGACAGCTGCGAAAACAATTCCGCCGATACTGCCTTCCACGGTTTTTTTCGGCGAGACTTCGGGGATCAGTTTATGCTTGCCGAACAGTCTGCCGCAGAGATACGCGAATGTGTCGCTGGTCCACGGTCCGATGAAAACGAGAAGATAGAAATAATTCCCTACCGTGCGCAGCAGAACCAGACAGGAAAACGAGACCGCGACATAAAATATGCCCATAAATGCAGATGCTGCATGCATGAAATCTATTTTTCCGCGCGAGAAGACAACAGCGGCAAAAATCCAGATCAGATACAGAATACACAGGGCAAAGAGAAGTTCAATCGTGCTCTCCTTAACAAAATACGGAAGCAGCGGCAGAAAAGCGGCAAGAAGATAGGAGGGTATTGCCGCTGATAAAGACTTTTTCATACCGACACAGCCAAGCATTTCGTCAGCCGCGACAAAAGAAAGAATTGCCATAGCGGCGGGCCAGATGAATGTATCGGAAAAGATACAGATCGGAATAAAGACAGCGACCAGAACAATCGCAGTAATTGTACGCTTGAGCATGGAAATCCTCCCGTTTATTGATTCTGATCGAGTCCGCCCCATCGTCTCGAGCGTCCAGCGAAGTCCCGGACAGCCTGATCAACGTCATCGGTTGAAAAATCCGGCCACAATTTATCGGAGAAATACAGATCGGAATATGCACACTGCCAGAGGAGGAAGTTGGAAATGCGCATCTCTCTGCCAGTGCGGACAATCAGATCGGGATCGGGACAGTCTCCGGTATACCTCGCTTTTGTAAGATCCTCTTCGGTGATGTCGGTTTTCCCTTCCCGGATAAGGCTTTCTGCGGCTCGGACGATTTCCGCTCTGCCGCCGTAATTGAGAGCAATATTGAGGCGGTACGGTCTTCCCGCAGTCGCTTCTTCGAGGGAACGCGTTTTTCTGCCGATATACTCACTAAGTCCTGCGGGATCACCGATGAAGCGGAATTCGATATCTTTTTCTTCAGCCGCTTCCTCGATAAACTTGAGAAGAAGAGAAAAAATAGCTTCGACTTCATGTTTCGGGCGTTTGATATTTTCTGTAGAAAAAGCATAAACGGTACAGCACCGGATACCAATCTTCTTACAGTACCGGACAATTGTTTTGAAATTATTCGCACCGGCAGTATGACCGGCCTCACGCAACAGTCCTTTTTCCTTTGCCCATCGTCCGTTTCCGTCCATGATAAAGGCGATGTGCCGCAGAGCGCTTTTTTCGACAATTTCGGGTATTGCCACTCGATCAAGATTCATAATTTCTCCCTTACATACAAGCCGCCCGGCTCCAGACGGTAATGGACCAGCTGTCACCGGGCGCACAGTATACGGCAATGACCGAAGTCAGATTGCCATGATTTCCTTTTCCTTAGCTGCCGTGATGGATTCGATTTCCTTGATGAACTTATCGGTCATATCCTGGATGGTCTTATCGGACTGCTTCTGTTCATCTTCGGTCATTTCGGAGTTCTTCTTCATTGCTTTGCTCTTGTCATTGGCATCGCGGCGGATATTGCGGATTGCCACTTTTGCGTCTTCGCTCATCTTTGAGATGTTCTTCTTGATTTCCTTACGTCTTTCTTCGGTCAGCTGCGGGAAAACAAGGCGGAGAATCTTACCGTCGTTCTGAGGAGTGATGCCGATGTCGGAAGCGAGAATAGCCTTTTCGATGCTCTTGAGTGTTGTTGCATCCCACGGTGTGATTGTGAGAGTCTTGGGGTCAGCAACCTTGACTTCTGCCATCTGGGTGATTGCTGTGGGAGATCCGTAGTAGTCTACAGTGATCTTGGAAACAACCGCGGTATTGGCACGGCCTGCACGGATGACAGACAGAGATTCCTTGTAAACCTCAATGGACTTATTCATTTTGGATTCGTATTCCTTGGTATCGAGCTTCATAGTTCTTCTCCTTAATTATATTAAATTGAATTATATTTCATACAGTTCAGATTTTACAGACGCATCATGCGTAACAAGCGTACCGATTTCTTCTCCGTTCACCGCACGGATAATATTTTCGGGATCGGAAAGAGCGAAGACGTACATATCAATTTTCTGTGCGTCAGCGAGTGCGGATGCAGAAACATCCGTTGCTTTCAGGTCTTTTTCCATGCATTCGTCATAGGAAATGACTTTATATTTAGGCACGGATCGGTCAATTTTTCCGTCCTTGTCACGGGGGTCGCGTACATAGATGCCGTCGATATTCTTCGCGCAGAGGATGATATCTGCGTCAATTTCAGCACCGCGGACAACAACAGTGGTATCCGTTGTGATGAAGGGGATTCCAAGTCCTGCACCGAAAATGACGACCTTGCCCTGTTCGAGATACTCAATGGCTTTTCGGAAGTTATACTGTTCCGCGAAGCTGTTCATAGCAACTGGAGACATGACCGTTACGCCGACGCCGGCTTTTTCTACTGCATCTTCGAGGCGGAGGCAATTGATCATGGTGCCGAGCATACCCATCTGGTCAGCTCTGGCTCGTTTCACGCCTTTTCCGTAAGCACCGCGCCAGATATTGCCGGCTCCGATGACAACGCCTACCTGAATTCCTTCAGAAACCAGTCTTTTGATGACGTCAGCAATCTGGGCGAGCATTTTAGGATCGAAAATTTCTTCGATATGTTCTTTATTATCTTCACCGATATATTTTTTTGCAATCGCTTCACCGGACAGCTTCAGGAGTACGCGGTGAAAGCGTTTATTTGTTTCGGGCATAACTCTCTCTCCTAAGGTACATTTTATCTCATATATTTTACCCTATTTACACGCTTTTGTAAAGTGCCTTTTTGCATTTCTGTGAAAAATACCGATAGAATTTTCGCTGTTTTCTATTCAATTCCTGCTAAAATGCAAAAAATCCTGCCGTAATGTACAGCAGGATTCTTTTTACAGAAACAATTCAGCTTACGCCTTACCGGTGAGCTTAGCGATTTCTTCAGCGAAGTCGTCTTCTCTCTTTTCAAGACCTTCGCCCTTTTCGTAAAGTACGAAAGATTCGATCTTGATGTCAGCGCCGAGTTCCTTAGCAACGGAAGCGGTGTACTTAGCGATGGTGAGGCTGTCGTCCTTAACGTAAACCTGTTCGTTGAGGCATGCTCTTTCGTAGTACTTGCCGATTCTGCCTTCTACCATCTTTGCGATGATTGCTTCAGGCTTGTTTGCGTTCTTTTCATCGTTCTTGATCTGAGCCATGAGGATAGCCTTTTCTTCTTCAAGAACGGACGCGGGAACTTCTTCCTTGGTTACATAGGTCGGAGGAGTACCTGCTGCGAT
>JAFQLN010000070.1 GCA_017414585.1 Clostridia bacterium
CCAACGAGCATCGGATTGTTCGGTTTGATGCGGTGTTCAGCGGCGGTGTGGATGCGGTGTTTCAATGCGGCTATCGGGAATATGTTTCCCGACGCTGTTTTGCGGAAATCAGAAGGAGGTACGAAGGAAAATGAAAAAGCATGTATTGGATTTTCTGCATCGCGGCGCGATCGCCTGCGGACTGGGACCGATTGTTCTGGCGGTACTCTATCTGATTCTGCAGAAACAGGCAGGCGTACAAACGCTGACGGTCAATCAGATCTGTACGGGAATCTTCTCGCTGACGGCGCTTGCGTTTATTGCGGGCGGCATGAATGCCGTCTATCAGATCGAACGCCTTCCCCTGATGGCGGCGATTTTCATTCACGGCGGCGTGCTGTATGTCAGCTATCTGGGGACGTATCTGCTTAACGGCTGGCTGGAAGGGGGTACAGCCCCCATACTGGTCTTTTCGGCGGTATTCGTCATCGGATATCTGATAATCTGGGCAATCATCTATTCGATCACAAGACAGAGAACGGGCAGGATCAACGAAATATTGAAGCAGAAACAGCAGAACACGGAAGCCGAAGAAAACGGCTGATCCGAGTTCCGAAATGAAAGATCGGTTTCCCGTCGGGAAACCGATCTTTTGCGTTCCGATCAGATTATGTTCTGCGATATTCCTGCTTTAATATCATGGACATTTCTTCGGGAGATTCGAGGCATCCTCCCGCAAGCCACTTTTTTATGATGGCATTCAGCCCGTTTCGGAAAAATTCGATATGGTAGTCCAAATGCGTGTCGATATGCTCCGTTTGGGCGCGGCGGGGATCGTAGATCGAAACCAAATGTTTGGCATCGTAGCACAGTTTGAAATAGGTTTTATAGAAAATCTGATTGTCCCGTATATGCGAAAACATCTTCAGAGCACCGCTGTTCTCTGTGAAATAATCGTAATCGGCGAATAGGGAGCTGAATTCGGATTCGAGCTGCGCTCTTGTTTTATCGGCGAGGTCATACACGTCCAGATAATTGGCATAAAATGTACTGCGGTTCAATCCCGTGCGCTGTATGATGGCGGAAACGGTGATGTCTTTCAAGTCGTGTGATTGAAGCAGTTCAATAAAGGCTTTTTCGATTTTATCCTGAGATTCTTTGCGCCGACGATTGTTTTTGGTATTCATACAGCACCCCTCATTGTTTATTATTCCGACACTTGTTGAAAAATTGATGGTTGTTTCGATGCTTTGATGGTATTATACTATAAGTGCAACAAGAAACACAACTGTCGGAATAATGAAAGGAGAGGAACAGGATGAAAAAAAGCAGCTTTGTTGCAATGATGCTGGGAACGGCGAGCGGCGTGATGTTTGCGCTGGGCATGTGCATGGCACTTCTTCCCGAGTGGAATGCCTTTAAGGAGGGCATATTCTTCGGAGGTCTGGGTCTGATTCTGGGTGTCGTTACATTTCTCGTATGGTGCAGAATGGAACATAAGAAACTGCCCAAGGTAAGCGGCAAGAACCTTCTGCGTGTGCTGTACGGCATTGTTGCGGTGCTGGTTCTGGGCTTGGGCATGTGCATGTGTCTGGTATGGCAGAACTTCGTTTGGGGTACGGTTGTCGGACTGGCAGGTATCCTCATGCTGCTTGTGATGATTCCCATGATTAAGGGACTGAAATGAATGCGGCATATGCCGTGAGCGAGTCCGTCATATTCTTACGGGAACGGGCGTAGCAATCATGTTACTGCTTTCGGGAATCAACTTGTTGGAAGGAAGATGAGTCAATATGGCAAAATCTCAAATTGCAAAAGGTGTCGAAAAAATCGCCGACGCGGTAACGGCGGGATACAAGGCGGTAGAACACGGCGTTACGGAAGGATATAAGAAAGTCGAGCAGGCTGTCGTGGGCGGATATACCAAAATCGAGAATCGATTTGTGGAAACGTATCTGACCCGCGAAGGCGAAACGGTGGAAGAAGCCAAGGAAAGACTGAGAAAAGAGAATCCGTAATCAAAAACGGCGCAGACGATCCGTTTCGTCTGCGTCGTTTTGATGCTGTTATCGGTTCCAGATCGGATTTCCTACGGCGATGCGCAGATTGCGCGTCACGTCGAACACCTCCGCACGGTAGAACGCGCAGGGTTCGGTGTCGAGGGAAACGAAGGTTTCTTCGGTGCAGGAGACGGGCGTACGGAATACGACGCCTTCTTCGTTGAGGATGTCAAGACGGTATTCGTGGTCGGGGAACTGAACGGATGCATGAAAATCGGACACGCAGACGGTCAATGTCTGTCCGTCAAAGGCGCACTGTCCGCCCGTTTTCGTATTTCCGATGACCATGCGGATGCCCACGGGACCGCAGGTGAAGTCACCCGTGCGCAGATGAGAGAGGAAGGAAGCGGAGGAGTATTCTTCGGCGTAAATCGTGGTCAGTGCCCCCACGCCTGCCTGAGCGTGCTTATCGCCGCCCGCGC
>JAFQLN010000009.1 GCA_017414585.1 Clostridia bacterium
AATTTGAAGTTGAAGGTATATCTGTCAGGTGTCCGTTCGGTCTGCACCAAAGCCTTCCCCTGAATGAACTTTGTTCATTCTGTGGGGAAGGTGTCACGAAGTGACGGATGAGGGAAAAAACAGGCAATTTGGTATTCTATACCTGCGTAGGCTGTTCTCTATACCTGTGTTAATGGTATTCTATACCTATAAAATTTTACCCGAATTTCACATTCTCACCCTCATCCGTCAAAATTCCGCATTTTCAATGCGAAATTTTGCCACCTTCCCCACAAGGGGGAAGGCTTGGTTCAAATCTTTTTTTCACCTGACAGACATCTTGTTAACTTCAAATTGAATTTCTAAAGTAAATGCTGTTGCCGTGATTTATTCCGCACCGCCCGTCATGCGGCTGATGATTTCATCCGAGCGGAGTTTGTCCTCGCGGTATGCTTTGCGGAGCAGTTCCGAGGGACTGAATTCGTCGTATTTCTCAAACACAGGCGCTTCCGTGGGACTGATGAGCGCGTCGAGATCCATGCCTTCCGCGGCGATTTTTTCCGCGATCATGCGCATCATATCCTCGCCCCGTCCGCCCTCCAGCTTGAAGGTCATATAGTAGCACCCTTCAAAATCCATACCGGACAGCTTGAATTTTCCCGCATTGCGGACCAGATAGCGGCGGAGCGTGCGGAAACTGCGCGTGCCGAGCCACGGGAACAGTGCCCATGTATAGCCGCCGAGGGGAAGAATGCACGAGTCGCACAGTCCGGTATTTCTCGCCACGGCTCTCGCAACGCGGAGTCTTGCCAGCGCACCTTCGCGGAGGTAGGGATATTCGGTATCCTCCCGCAGCACCTGCCGCATCCGTTCCAGAATGCGCGTATGCACTTCGCCGTAGTCGCCGGGCCAGCTGATTTCCATTTTGCCCTGCACGGCTTTGACGTAGATCAGGCGGCGCGGGATATCGAGTTCCTCCACTTCCCACACACGTCCGGCAAGGGCAAAGCGGTCTCCCACCGGCGGAGGCGTTGTGATCACACCGATTTCATCCGATTCGCACCGAACCGTATAGTCTTCGGTATCCTTGAAAACGGCGTAGAACTTGAACGAATTCACCAGCCGTTCCCCGCGCAGACCGACAATCAGCTCCCGCTCCTCGGTCATCTCAAGCCAGTCATTGTTGACCATGGAGAGCAGAAGCGTTTTGTAGTCCGTCTCTTCAATATACTGAAACGGCGGCAGAGACAGCACCTTTGCGGCAAGCTCTTTCGCCGTAATCGCGCCGGAGGACGCAGCCATGGAGAGCGTCTGCTGGAACAGGAGGGAGAACGGGCATTTTCTCAGCAGCGGCGGCTCAATAAAACGCTCCTCAATATACAGCTGCACAATGGCAATGGCTTTGAGAAGATCCCACGGAATGAGCTGCGGCAGAGGGGTATTCGGGAGCGCCGTTTCTTCGCGGAAGACCATCATCATTTCCGGCGGATCCCCGCGTCTGCCGCTCCGTCCGAGTCTCTGCAGAAAGGACGAAACCGTGTTCGGCGAGCCCTGCTGGATAACGCGCTCAAGCCGTCCGATGTCGATACCCAGCTCCATGGTGACGGTTGCGCACGCCACGGCTTTGATATCGTCGTCCTTCATCTTCATTTCGGCTTCTTCGCGGATGCTGGCGGAGAGAAAACCGTGGTGGATGAGGAACACGTCCGGCTCGTTCCGGTAAGCGGCGATTTCACGAAGCGTTGCGCAGATGTACTCCGTCTCCTCGCGGGAGTTGGAGAAGACGATGGCTTTTTTGTTTTTTGTTGCGTCGTAGATGTATTCGTACCCGTGATCGAGGGAAATGCGTTCTTCGCGCCGGTTGCCGACCGGGGTGATTTCCTCGGCGACATCCACGTTCCGGATATAGAAATGCTCCATCCCCAGCCGCCATTTCACCTTAGCCGGAGGGATTGCCGGAATGGTTGTCTCCCGTCCGCTGCCCGCACCGAGCCACGCCGCCGCACGGTCCATATCTCCGAGCGTTGCGGACAGTCCGATGCGCCGGGGAGACACGCCGGTTTTATCGCGCAGTCTGGCAAGCTGACAGATGATCTGGTTGCCGCGGTCGGAGCCGGTGAGGGTGTGGATTTCGTCGATGACGATGTATCTGAGATCCCCGAACAGGCGGATGAGATCGGACGAACGGGTGATGAGCATGGCTTCGAGGGATTCCGGGGTAATCTGCAGAATGCCGCGCGGATTTTTGAGCGCTTTCTGCTTATGCGAAGCCGCGACGTCGCCGTGCCAGTGGTAGACGGGGATGCCCGTTTCGTCGCAGAGTTCCGAAATCCGTCCGAACTGGTCGTTGATGAGGGATTTAAGCGGAGCGATATAGACAGCACCGATGGACTGGGGCATATCGTCATAGAATTCGGAGAGAATCGGGAAGAAGGCGGCTTCCGTTTTGCCCGATGCGGTCTGGGACGGGAGCAGGAGATTCGTGTCCGATCCGAAGAGGATTTCGGCGGCGGCAACCTGCACGGGCGAGAGCGCATCCCAGCCGTGGGAGTAGATATATTCCCGTATGAAGGGGGAGTAAAGGTCAAAGACGGACATGGCATTCTCCTTTGAAAGCGGGGAGCGAACCGTACCGGCTGTCCGCCGCTTTTTTCGTTTGGATGATCGTTATTTTCTTTTATTGTACATGAAAACCCGTGCGTCTGTCAAGAATAGAATAGAATCTTATCACGGCAGCATTTACTTTCGCAATAAAATTTGAAGTTGACGATGTTTCAGCGGATATACGATCGTTTCCAAGTAGGGGAGGGGCTTGCTCCTCCCGCGAAAAAATCAGGTACGCACTATAGGGGGAGGGGCTTGCTCCTCCCGTGAAAGAATCAGGTACGCACTATAGGGGGAGGGGCTTGCTCCTCCCGTGAAAGAATCAGGTACGCACGTGATTTTATAAACAAATCGTCCGTGAAGATAATAAAATACGGTTTATCCAAATCATTCGACGGGAGGAGCAAGCCCCTCCCCTACCGGATTTTGGATATTTCTTCACCCGTCACCAATGCAATAACTTCAAATTTACTATATTATGATAAGTAAACGCTGCTGCCGTGACAATCTTATCCCTGCCGTACAGCGGAAAACGCACGCTTTCCCTGCGGCACGGATGCACGATATACCGAACGGAGGACGGATATGCTGACAAAGGAAAAACTGACGCTCGGACAGAACGAAGACTGCTTTGCACCGCTCAGAGAAGACATACACTGCACGGCGGCGGTGGTGGGCGGCGGACTGACGGGGGTATGCCTTGCGTACCTGCTTGCCGAAAAGGGGGTGGACACAGTTCTGTTGGAGCAGGGCACGCTCGCCGGGGGCAAAACGGGACGCAGTACGGCAAAAGTAACGCTGGCACACGAGAATATCTACTCGTCCCTGACCGAACGCATTTCCGCAGAAGCGGCACGGAAATATGCGGCGGCGAACAAGGCGGGCTTTGCCTTTATCCGGCGATGTCCGGCGGGGCATCTGTCGGACTGTGAGCGGGACTTTTACCTCTACGCCCTGTACGGGGAGACAAGGCTTGAGCGGGAATACCGCGCCATGCAGGAATACGGCATCGACTGCATCCGATGTACGGACACGCCCCTGCCCTTTCCCCACAAGGCGGCAGTCCGGCTTCCGAAACAGCTGGCGATTGATCCGCAGGCATTTGTCCGTGCGCTGGCAGAACAGGGGAATTTCCGCTGTTTCACGCACACGAAAGCGCTGCGTCTCTCCGACCATGTTCTGCAGTGCGGCGGCTACCGGGTAACGGCTGACATGACGGCGTACTGCGTCAACTACCCGGTTTCCCTCGGCGCCATGGCAGCTCCTCTCAAGCTGAGCCGGAAGACGTCCTCGGCGGTTTTATTCCGTTCGGACAGCGGTTTTTCCTTTCCGGATGTGATGGCATACGGCATTGACGGCGGACACGGCTTCCGTTATGTCTCCGGCGGCAGACTGCTCGTCAGCGGCGAGACCCACCGCGGCGCACCGATGCCGGACGCAGAAGCACGCATCACGGAAGCTGTCCGCGCGTTTGCACCGGATGCCGAAATCGAAGCGGCATGGACGAACAACGACACCTACACCCACGACGGGATTCCGTATGCCGGCAAAGTCGGCGGCGTATGGACAGCGTGCGGCTACGGTGCGTGGGGGATGACGAATGCGGCGGGCGCAGCGGTGATTCTCGCGGAGCAGATGACGGGCGGGGAGGTCTGGTATGCGGATATTTTCTCGCCCGCGCGGAATTTTCTCCGGGGAGGAAAGCGGGAATTCTCGGAGCACATCGGAACGGCGGTCAGCGGTATGGCAAAGCATCTGTCTTCTCTGCCGGAGAGAAAAGCGTCCGAATTTCTGCCGGGCGAAGGGGGAATTGCGGCAGACCACGGCAGAAAGGTCGGCGCGTACCGGGACGAAGACGGGCGGCTGTACATTGTGTCGCTCCGCTGTCCGCATCTCGGCTGTTCGCTTGAATGGAACCGCACGGACAGCACATGGGACTGCCCCTGTCACGGTTCGCGCTTTTCCGCCGCAGGGGATTGTCTGTCGAATCCCGCCGGGCACAGCATCCTGCTGGAAGTACGGGACGGGGCGCGGGAATAAAAAATCCGCAGACGCAAAAAAACCTCCGTTTTACGGGAGGTTCTCCGGTCTGCGGATCTGTATCAGCCGAGGTAGCGTTCGAGCCATGCGAGTCCGATATCGAAAGCATCGTTCAGCCCGCTCTTCATGCCTTCCTTGACGACACGGCTGCTCTGCGGAAGCGAGGTGTCGGTGGAAAGAAGCTGGACATAAACCTGATCCGGCACCTTTCTGCCGCGGAATTCCTTTTCCGACATGATAATCATCTGGAGAATATATTTATCCGTTACGTTTCCGTAGCAAATCACATTGTCTTCGCGCACGAGCGGACGGTTTTTATACAGAACAAAATCCCCTTCAACCGTGGACGCAACATCCTTTTTGTCAATCACCCATTCTGCCATAGTGGTACTCCTTCCCTTATACAATACTGTGATCTTCTTTATATTATACAGCATTTATGCGCAGAAGTCAAGGATTACTTTTCGACAGACGGGGGGCAACAGCATTTACTTTAGAAATTCAACTTGAAGTTAACGATGTTTCAGCAGATATACGATCGTTCCCGAGTAGGGGAGGGGCTTGCTCCTCCCGCCGAATGATGTGGAGAAACCGTATTTTTTGATCTTTACGGACGATTTGTTTATAAAATCACG
>JAFQLN010000071.1 GCA_017414585.1 Clostridia bacterium
GGATGGCGAGCCGGTCTTCTCCGATGACAACGGCTATGCACACCTGAGCGAAACCGCGCACTACTTCATGGGCGGTCTGCTCAAGCACATTGCTTCCCTCTGCGCACTGACCAACCCGAGCACCAACTCCTTCAAGCGTCTCGTTCCCGGCTTTGAAGCACCCGTTACCGTCGGCTATGCTACTTCCAACCGCAGTGCTGGTATCCGTATTCCCGCATACGCCAAGTCTCCCGAAAAGCGCCGTTTTGAACTGCGCAATCCTGACGCAACCTGCAACCCGTATTTCTGCTACGCGGCAATCCTGATGGCAGGTCTGGACGGCGTCAAGAACAAGATCGACCCGCACGCAAACGGATGGGGTCCGTATGACGTAAATCTCTATCATCTCAGCGATGAAGAAAAGGCGAAGCTCCGTCATCTCCCGACCTCTCTCGACGAAGCGCTGGACGCTCTTGAAGCAGACAACGACTACCTGACCGCAGGCGGCGTATTCCCGAAGGAACTGATCGCAAACTTCATCAAGAACAAGCGCGAAGAATGCCGTCAGCTCGCAGCAATCCCGCATCCCGCAGAATTCGACCGTTACTACAACCTGTAAAAGAATACAGCCGATGCCCGGATTCATCCACGTGAACTGCCGGCATTGGCTTTTCTTTATTCTGCTGTTCTGCGCAGCCGTTCCATTACAGCCAGCACGCGCGGATTTGTCCGGATTTCCTCCGTCCTTGTGTCCGACTCGAGCCAATGAAGCATGACTGCACTGTGACTTTGTCCGTTTTCGCGGATCCATCCGCCTCCTGCATATCCTCTGAATGCAGGAGAGGTATGCTCAGCGTCAAAGTCGTATGTATCAAAATGCACAGCGTAATCGCACCCGCGCGCAATCCATGCAGCGGCACCTTCCGTGTCCCCCAGCCGCAGGTACTCCCCAGCCAGATCCGCGCACGCACTTTCCGCCTGCTGTGCCAGAATCATGCAGTCTCCGTCCGGGAACAGGGTTTCTATAACGGTTACAATCTGTCTGTAAAGGGCAATTCTCTCCTGCGGCGCATACACGGGACTGTGATCTTTTTGCCTGTGACCGGCAATCAGCGAAAGAGCAGTCACAAGTTCCGTAAGAAGATCGGACAGATATTCCTGCCGGCTGCGCAGTCCTTCCTCTTCCTCAAAACTCCAGCGCCACAGCATCGCGGATTCTCTGGCATGGGCAAACGAAGGCATTTGTGCAGCTGTTTCGAGCATTTTTTCCTTCATTCCCGCGTAATCATACGCTGTCACCAGAAGATCGAGTGTCCGGTATCGGATTTCGCTGTCCGTACATTCATCGAGAATCGTTCTGCACAGGCGGAAAACCTCGCTGTATTCCCGCATTCCCTTCCGTGAATAGACGTTAACGAGTGCGTTCGCCAGCCGTTCCATGATCACATATGAACGCGGGTATTTCCTGTGTGCATGGCGGAGGATTTCTTCCGCTTTTTCCCAGTCTGCATTCTGCATTGCTTCCCGGGCGGCATCGAGGATTTCACGCACAGCTCCGTCTGTTTTCTCCCTGTCGATGCCAAGAATCACATCCGCACTGACGGAAAAAATATCTGCGAGAACAGGTATCTGCGTCACGTCGGGGAGCACGCGGTCACATTCCCACTGGGAGACAGCGGATGCGGAAACGCCGAGCAGTTCGGCAAGGTGCTCCTGTGTCATATCTGCTTTTCTGCGCAGAGCTTTGATGCTGGAACCGATGGTCATGATGGTATCATCCTTTTTTTCTTATTCAAAAGCGCTTCTGTGCTTCTATTATACCATAATTCCGCCGGTTGTGAAGAGAGTATTTCAACGGAAATAATACAGTGCGGCTAATATTTTTTAAGGCAAATACCCGTGCATCGTTCGTGACACACGGGTATTTTCGTTTATTCGACTGTATCAGCGGTGAAGTCAAGCGTCCAGTCTCCGGCGTAGGTAACCCCCATTTCCCAGATGGTCAGAAGAATCTCTCCGTTTTCGTCCGCGTAATCTTCGAGTGTCTCTCCTTTATTTGCAGGAATTATCCATGTTTCATTGGTACCGCTTTCCGTGGATGCCCTTTTGCCGTTTCCGACAAGGTCGGTATAGACATAATTGCCTGGCATATCTTCAGCTACATCATAAATACCTTCGTAGGTCAGCCCTTCTGTCGTAAAGGTCAGCTGTTCTCCGCTTCTTGTTATGCTGTCAACAATGTACGAAAATCCGTCCGCATCCACAAGTTTCCATGCGCCTGTGACGGTTTCCCCATCAGCGGGAAGCGGGATCATCACGGAGGGTGCCGTTCCCATCTCTTCGGCTTCATTAAAACTGTAGACGACCTTGACATACGGTGCCGAAAGTGAAACTGCTATATTGCCCGCCGGCATATCCGGATACTGCATCTGCATCAGCATCGTATCGTCACGAATGGTACCGCCAATGCTGTCTCCATACTGTGCCCCGGTGTTGTCGATAACGGTTTCATAGACAGGCTTGACGAAAACAAGCTCGCTGTGTCTGAATATTTCGGAGGTAAGATAATTCTCATCGCTGACACCAATGTAGACCGTGCTGCCCGATGTGGTGCCGAACAGAGTAATTCCGTTCGAGGTGCATTCCGCGGGAATCAGATCCTCCGGCCGGAAGCTGACCAGTTCCTCAAAAACGGGACTTTTACACCGAAGTGTGAATTCCGTCGGTTCTTTCACGTCCGTGGTCGTGTAGCCGATCAGTCCGCTGCTGAGATTGAACGTCTTTTTTTCAAGCGGAACTTCTGCTCCGTCGATCACAGCGGTCAGACCGACCAGTTCATCGGAATCGGGTGTTACCCAGACTGCCAGCGTTGTCCGACCGTTTGACATTGTCCATGTCACAGAGCGGATATGATACCCGTCTCCGGAAATATAGCGGCTGTTGTGTGTAGTCCGGGCGTTGTCTTCCTCCACCTGATTCCCGGCTTCATCCACAATGATTCCGTCCGGTGTACTGTAAAGATAACCGACCACCGCCGCGGAAACGAGCATTGTAAGGCAGCCAACTACCGCTGCTGCAATAAGGATTCGTCTGAGATTTCTTTTTTTCATCGAATTTTCCTCCTTCAAGGGATCACATGCCGCCCGAAGCTGAACGAGCAATTCGTCCTTTCGCCGTGCGTCCACAGCAATCGGATTTGCCCGCAGCAGATTTTCGAGCTGTTTGTTCTTTTCCTTCATACGAGCCCCTCCTTTGACAAGATTGTTCTGAGTGCGTCCCGCGCCGCTTTGAGTCTGCTTTTGACTGCCGAAACCGTTGCGCCCTGTATTTTCGCAATTTCCCGTACGCAGAAACCGCTGTAATAGTAAAGCACAACAGCTTCCCGCTGCTGATCGGACAGTTTTCTCATCGCCGCCTCGATCACCAGAGACAGATCGCTGTCCTCCGTAGGTGCGGGTATGTTTTCGTCAAGCTCCTCCGGCGGATCGTTTTTGGCATACCAGTCCTTCAGTACGTTCGATGCGACGGTAAAAAGATATGCTTTGCATTTTTTCTCCGAAGCAAAGGAAACGCCGTAAGAGGCATACCGGATCAAACGGTAAAACGTCTCCTGGGTCAGATCCTCTGCGAAAATGCGGTCACGCACCCGATAGACAAAATAACGAAGAACATCATCGTAGTACGTGTGCACAACGTCTTCGAGCTGTCTCGCTGTCATTCTGTCACCTTCCTTTCATGGGGTTCTGTATTATATAACTCCCGCGGATGGCATTCGGTTGTTGTAAAAGAAAAAATTTTCTGAAAAAAGGGCTGTCGCACTTAGGTAAAAATACCGAAATGAGACAGCCTCATTCTCATATTTGAATGTTCGTCTCTTCTTTTTCTCCTTTAGCGAGGAGA
>JAFQLN010000072.1 GCA_017414585.1 Clostridia bacterium
AAACGCCGCGCAGGATGGAGTCACCAAAAATTAATATTTGCTTCATTTTTTCACCTTGCTTGCCTGAATTGCTTTGTGATATTATTATACAAAGAGAATTTGTTTTATACAACCCACCGCTCGTATAGTGCGCTCTATCGGTTGGGTATGACCCGCCAGTAGAGAAATTTCCGGTAGAATCCCGCTTTGGTAGAGATAATCAGGCGATTCTACTATGGGTGGAGTTAATAAAATACACATATAACACGATTATTGTGAATAAAATGAAATTCAAGTAAAAAGGAGACGAGCATATGAGCAGCGATTCGGGACGCACGGCAGATCTGGCACAGGTTATCGCCGGCAATATTGCGCAGCTTCGTAAGTCCGGCGGCATGACGCAGGCGGGGCTGGCAGAACAGCTCGGATATTCGGATAAGAGTGTTTCCAAGTGGGAACGTGCGGAAGGCGTACCGGATGTGATCTGTCTGAAAAAGATCGCGGATCTGTTCGGTGTGACCGTGGATTATTTTCTGTGTACAGAGCATGAGCCGGAAAATGCAGTGAAGCCGGAAGAACAGCCGAAAGAGCAGAAATCTGCGGTGCAGTATGTCACCAGCCGGAAAGCGATCGTGCTTCTTTCGGCGGCAGGGGTGTGGATGCTTGCGGCGGTTGTGTACGTCATCGTCCTGCTCTGCGGAAGAAATTTCCCGCTGCCGTTTGTGTTTGCCCTTCCCGTAACGGCACTGCTTCTGTTGATTTTTCATGCGATGTGGGGAGACCGGACAAAATTCCGGCGCGGCGTGTTTGCAGCGGTAACACTTCTTATCTGGACGGTACTCTTTATGGTCTGCTATATCTGCCGCGCATATGATCTGTGGCTTTTGATGGTACTCGGATTTCCCGCAACGATCGTGGCTGCACTGGCGTGTGCGGTTAAAAAGAAGGCTGTGCGGGATGAAAATCAGGAAGAATAAATATACATAATATAACATAAAAATGCGTCGGGCGGCACAGAAGAATTTCATGCCGCCTATTGACATTGCCGGAAAGAAATGTTATAATACCCATGAACAAACGCAGGGGTGCTTTTGGCTGAGACGGTTTGCACCGAACCCTTTAACCTGATACGGATAATACCGGCGTAGGGAGAATTTGTCAGACATATTTAGTCTAACACCGGTCTTTTTCAGAGAGACTTGGATCGAATTCGAGACGCTGCGGTACGACGGTACTGCATTTTTTATTTCCGGCGTTGTGCGCGTTTGATTCAAAATTCCAAAAAAGGCTGGTTTTTCTATGACACAGAAGCAATTTCTGAAACGTGAGAGCAGACTGCACATTCTGACAGAAGCGGGACTGATGGTTGCGATGGCGACTGTGCTCTCTATGATCAAGGTGTACGAAGCACCGTTCGGCGGATCGGTCACGCTGCTGTCCATGGCGCCGATTATTATTCTGTCCATGCGCCGTGGGGTAAAGGTCGGGCTGGCAGGCGGTTTTGTCCATTCCGTCATACAGCTCGTGCTCGGACTGGCAAATGTCGGATGGGTACCGGATCTCGGCGGAAAGGTTCTCTGCATCCTTTTCGACTACATTCTCCCGTTCACGGCACTCGGGCTCGGCGGCTTATTCCGATCTGTCCGCTTTACGAAGAGCGCGAAAGGGAATCTTGTGATTGCCGCTGTACTCGGTACAATTCTGGTGACTGTATTCCGTTTTGTGTGCCACATTCTTTCCGGTGTGGTCATCTGGTATGCACTGGATCTCGAATGGTACGCGGATGATCCGACGCACATTGTCAACCGCTATTCCAAGTGGATTTTCTCGATTGTCTACAACAGCGCGTTCATGCTGCCGGAAATCATCGAAACCGTCATCGGTGTGCCGATTCTCACGACCGCGCTTTCCGCCGTAAAAACAGGTGAAAAAAACAAAAGCATCTGACGGAGCAGAAACGGGCTTTCTTTCCGAAAAAGGGAAGACAGCCTTTTTTCTTTTGAATATTTCCTGTTTATTCACAGATTTTTACCGAAACGGTTTTGACATACCATGTAAGATGTGATATAATAATAAGATGAATGAACCTGCGGAATCCACAAGCCTTTTTATACAGAGGACGCGGGGTATTGATATATGCAAAGTCCGGTGCGGAAACAGCGGAAAATCGAGCCGGCGTATCTGTATGATCAACGGATGCGGACCGAACTTTGAAAACAGAAACAACAGCGCAGACAGTATGCGCATGGGCGGCAGTGAAACGGAGAAAGATATGATTATTCTTGGCATTGACCCCGGAATCGCCATCGTGGGCTGGGGTGTGATCGACTACGGAGGCATCGGAACAAAGCCGAAGCCGCTGGATTTCGGTGCCATCACAACGCCTTCATCCATGAAAACCGAGGACAGGCTTGCCGAAGTCTACCGCGAAATCAGTGCGGTGATCAAAACTTATCATCCGGAAGCGGCGGCTGTGGAAGAACTGTTTTTCAATACAAACCAGAAAACCGGTATTATAGTCGCTGAAGCGAGGGGCGTGCTCCTGCTTGCGTGCCGGATGAATCAGGTGCCGATTTTTGAATATACGCCGCTGCAGATCAAATCCGCCGTTGTCGGTTACGGACGTGCGGACAAGCATCAGGTTATCGAAATGGTGACCATGTTTCTCGGACTGCCGAAACCGCCGAAACCGGACGATACCGCGGATGCACTCGCCGCAGCCATCTGCCATGCCCATACGGGAACGTCCCGTCTTGCGGAGTATTATAACAAGCCGACAACCATGGCGGGCAAAATCGGTCAGGAAGGCAAAGGAAGCCGCGGAGAACTGGCAAGGAAAATTTATCATAACGATCAATAACGATACGATCAATAAAACGATCAATCGCCGCAGAATAAAGATTGGACGCGGACATTGAGAAATTGAGGAAATCATGTTTACAGCAGATCAATGGAAAGACTATGAACTGATCGACTGCGACGGCGGAGAACGTCTTGAACGGTGGGGAAACTATATCCTCATTCGCCCCGATCCGCAGGTGATCTGGAAAGGGGAGCGGAAAAATCCCCTCTGGAATAAAGCGCAGGGTGTATACAGACGTCAGGGCGGCGGAGGCTCATGGGTTGTACATCGGATGCCCGAATCATGGTGCATCAGCTACCCGTGCACAGCCGGTGAACTGACCTTCAGGCTGCGTCCGATGGGCTTCAAGCATACCGGACTTTTCCCTGAACAGGCTTCAAACTGGGACTGGTCGGCGGCTCTGGTACGGAAGGCGATCGGAAACGGACACGAACAGCCGAAGGTGCTCAATCTGTTTGCATACACCGGCGGCGCAACCGTTGCCAATGCAAAAGCAGGCGCATCGCTCGTCCATGTGGATGCGTCCAAGGGCATGACGCAGGCTGCAAAGGAAAATATGCAGCTTTCCGGACTGGAAGACGCTCCCTGCCGGTATATTGTCGATGACTGCAGAAAGTTTGTCGAACGGGAAATTCGCCGTGCAAATCGGTATGACGGCATCATCATGGACCCGCCGTCCTACGGAAGAGGTCCGAACGGGGAAGTGTGGAAGCTCGAGGAATGCGCCGCAGATCTGATTGAACTGGTCGTGAAGGTGCTTTCGGACGATCCCGTGTTCTTCCTCATCAATTCGTATACCACCGGACTTTCCCCGGCTGTCATGCAGTATATTCTGCTGCGCGCACTTCCCGAAAAACTTCGGAACCGTGCAAAAGTCACTGTCGGCGAAACCTGTATTCCCGTCACGGACAGCGGTCTGACACTCCCGAGCGGAGCCAGTGTCCGGGTGGAATTTATTTAACAGAAACGACTGTTCCGTTTTTGCGGCGCAGTCGGCAGAGGATAAGAAATGGCATCCATCATCAAAGCGGAAAATCTTGTTTTTTCGTATCCCGGAGACGAGGAAAGCGCTCCTGTCCGGGCACTTGACAATGTATCTTTCGAAATAGAAGAAGGCTCGTTCACAGCAATTCTCGGTCATAACGGCAGCGGAAAATCCACGCTGGCGAAGCTGCTGTGCATGATCAATTTCCCCGACAGCGGCGAACTGACCATCCTCGGCAGAAGAATGACCGGGGACGACGTGACGGAAAAGGACATTCTGGACGCGCGCCGCGAAGTCGGGATGGTGTTCCAGAATCCCGACAACCAGATCGTTGCAACCATTGTCGAGGAAGACGTAGCGTTCGGGTGTGAAAATCTCGGACTGGATCCGAAGGAAATCCGCAGACGGGTCGATGATGCGCTGGAAGCGGTCGGCATGACCAAATACGCGCGGCACCCTTCCTACAACCTGTCCGGCGGGCAGAAACAGCGGATTGCGATAGCCGGCGCGATTGCCATGCAGAGAAAATGCATCATTTTCGACGAATCCACCGCGATGCTCGATCCGATGGGACGTCGTGAAGTTATGGCGATCATCGAAAAGCTCAACAGGGAGCAGGGCGTGACGGTTATTCTGATCACGCATCACATGAACGAAGCCGCACTCGCTGACCGCATCCTTGTTATGAGCGGCGGAAGAATCATCGGTGACGGTACGCCGGCGAAGATTTTCGGAGATCCCGTTACCATGTGGACAGCGGGGCTGGATGTGCCGCAGACGACGGAACTGCTCTATAAGCTGCGGGAAGCCGGGATCACACTGCCGCTCGATCTTTTTGATCCGGAGGACTGTGCTGCCGCAATTGCGGCTGTTCTCCTTGGAAAGAAACAGGCATAACGGAGGAATCAGGATGCCGATCATTGAACTGGAAAACGTCTCGTTCACTTATAATAAAAATACGCCCTCCGCACAGAAGGCACTGGATTCGGTCAGCCTGACGGTTGAGCCGGGCATCATCACCGGACTGATCGGACATACCGGATCGGGAAAGTCCACGCTTGTGCAGCTGCTCAACGGACTGATCAAGCCGGATGAAGGACGGGTGCTCCTCGAAGGGGCGGATATCTGGGCGGAACCGAAAAAAATCCGTGAAGTCCGTTTCAAGGCAGGACTGGTTATGCAGTATCCGGAGTATCAGCTTTTTGCCGAAACCGTGCGGGAAGATATCGCTTTCGGTCCGAAAAATATGGGACTGACCGGCGAAGAGCTCGAAAAACGGGTGCGTGAAGCCGCATATTTCTCCGGTGTCCGCGAAGAACTGCTTGACAAATCCCCGTTTGAGCTGTCCGGCGGACAAAAGAGACGCGCCGCACTGGCAGGTGTGCTTGCCATGGCTCCGAAAATTCTCATTCTCGACGAACCTGCCGCCGGACTTGACCCTGTCGGACGCAGGGATATTCTCGGCGGAATCAAGCGCTTTTCCCGGGAAAGCGGAACAACTGTGATCATCGTCAGCCATAGTATGGAAGACATGGCGATGTACTGCGACGATATTATCGTAATGGCGAACGCGCATATTCTCATGCATAAGAAGTGCGCGGAAGTGTTCTCCGAATACAAAGAACTCGTCGCTGTGGGGCTGGACGTGCCCATGATCACACGGGTTGCTGCCGCACTGAAAAACCGCGGCGTCGATATCGGAGACGATGTCTACACGGTGGATTATGCTGTCGGTATGCTCAGGGAATGGATGAAAAATCCGCCTGCCGGAAAAGAAGAAAAGCGCGTATAATTCCTGTGCGGCTTTCCAGCCGTTATGCCGCCGGATTTGAATTGACCATGAAAGGAGCCGATCGCCTCCATGAAATCCGATATCGCATTCGGACAATACTGCGAAGGGAACTCGCTGATTCACCGTCTTGATCCCAGAGCGAAAATCATTATCACCCTACTCTACATCGTTATTATTTTTCTGGCGAAAAGCGCATCCGCGTTTCTTCTGCTGACTGCGGCTTCCGTGACCTTTGTTCTGCTGACCGGCATCTCGCCGAAGCTGATTCTGCGGTCCATGCGCCCGCTTCTGTTTATCATTCTGTTCACAGCCGTGATCAATATCTTCTGGATGACGGGAGATACACTGCTTGTTTCGTTCGGAATTATCAAAATCTATCTCGAAGGCATCATCAATGCCGTGCTCATCGTTCTGCGCATTGTCCTGCTCATTGTGGCAACGACGGTTTTTCTTACCTATACCACCACACCGCTTGCGCTGACCGATGCGCTTGAAATGCTGCTCGCGCCGCTGAAGAAAATTCACGTGCCGGTGCATGAGTTTTCCATGATGATGACCATTGCCCTGCGCTTTATTCCGACACTGATTGATGAAACGCAGAAAATCATCAATGCGCAGACTGCACGCGGTGCCGATTTCACAACCGGCAATCTTATCAAGCGCGCAAAGGCACTGATTCCGATTCTCATTCCCCTGTTTATCTCCGCGTTCCGCCGTGCCGATGAGCTGGCAACCGCGATGGAATGCCGCTGTTATACGGGAGGAGAGGGAAGAACCAGAATGAACACGCTGCATTCTTCTCCGAAAGACTGGATTTTCACCGGAGTCATCGTTCTTCTGGGAGCCGCCGTTGTGCTGATCAATCTGTATATCCCGCTCTATACCCTGCATATATAATAGGGGAGCGGACACAACATGAAACTGCTTTTGAAAATCCGTTACGACGGTTCCGGTTATGCGGGGTATCAGACCCAGCCGGACCGACCGTCGATCCAGAAAACACTGACCGATGCCGTTTCCGAGGCTTTCGGATGTGCGTGCACGGTTACAGGATGCAGCAGGACGGATGCAGGCGTACACGCGCTCGGTTTCTGCTGTGCCGTTGAACCTGCCGGTGAACATCGTGAAGACTGGCTGAGCATACCGGTGGGGAAAGTCCATCGGATTCTCTCACGGATTCTGCCCGATGATATCGCTGTAGCCGGAGAAGCGGCAGCCGGGGACGATTTCCATCCCCGATATTCCGTGAAAGAAAAGACTTATATATATAGAATGTACGATTCCGTCGGAGAAAACCCGTTTTCGAGAAACCGTGCGTGGCATCTGAAGCGGTCCCTTCCCGAAAATGGGGTTCTGCGGATGAACGAAGCGGCGCATTACCTGATCGGACAGCATGATTTTTCTTCGTTCATGGCGGCGGGATCGAAAATCACCGATGCCGTGCGGACAGTTTCCGCGCTTACCGTGATGCGGAGCGGCGAAGAGATTGTTCTGACGGTGACTGCGGACGGATTTCTCTACAATATGGTCCGCATCATCACGGGAACGCTGACCGACTGTGCATACGGGACATTCGAGCCGGAGGATCTGCAGAGGATTCTTGTGTGCCGAAGCCGGACAAAGGCAGGGAAAACTGCGCCCCCCGACGGTCTGTATCTTGCCGAAGTGCGGTATGACCGGGAGATTGCGTGGACGCTTCTCTGACCGGAGCAAATCGAAGAAAAGAAGGATGGATTATGCCGGAGAACATGGATAAAACCGTTGTTACCGTCGCTGACCGGATTGAGCCGCAGGTCAACCGCTATTATCTCAAGGTTTCGCGGCGATATATGGGAGCGGGAATTTTTCTCATGCTCCTGCTCATACTTTATGTCGTATGCGTGATGCTGTTTTTCGGGGAATACGTGACCTACGAGAATCTGCGCTATCTTGTCCGTGACTGGAATGCCATGAGCCTTCCCGGAAGTGAAGAGTTTACCGATATCGTCTACAACGCGTCGGATGATACGAAATTCCGGTATTTCCGGAGCGGTCTGGCTGTGTGCGGGACGGATGCATACCTGTACTATGATGCTTCGGGGATTCAGCTGATTGACGATCCCACCGGTTTTTCCGACCCGAGTTCTGCCGCGTCCGGGAAATATATGCTTGTGTATGATATCGGCGGGAAAGAATATGCGGTTTATAACCAGCTGACAAGAATACTCAGCCGGGAAGCGGAGGGGAGCATCATCGCCGCCGACATTGCGGATGACGGATCCATGGTGATTGTGTCCCGTTCGAGAGAGACGCGGTTTGTTGCGGAAGTCTACAATGCCGCTTTCTCCAAAGTAATGAATATCCACAAGGAAAACTATGTTCTCGACGCGGCGGTTTCCCCGGACGGACAGTATGTCATCCTTTGCTCTGCTGTACCTGCCGATACGGATTTCAACGCGGAAGTGGAACTCTGCAGAGTCGGTTCGTCGGAGCACGTCGCAATCACCAATTACGCGCATACTATGCCGCTGGATGTTCTGGCAAAAGAAGACGGATTTGTACTTCTCTGTGACAACGGACTGTACTTCTTCAGCTATGACGGAAGAACGACGGGCAGTGTTTCTTTTGAAGGCATGAGCCTTTCTTACGCGGACATGAACAGTCATTCCTGCGCTGTGGTCGGCAGTGTGAATGCACTCGGTACACGGAACCATATTCTGGTTTACGACGGAGCGGGAAATAAGCTGTACGATAAAATCCTTGACAGTCGGGTAACCGGCGCCTATGCTTCGCGCGATACCGGCGATGCGCTTTTGTACCTGACCACGCCGGATTCCGTTCTGAAACTGCTTCCGGACGGATCTGTGCAGACCCACAAACCGGATTCCGGTGAAATTTTAGCCGTTGTGCCGCTGGAAGACGGTGCTCTCATCTGTCAGGAAAGCGGTGCGTATCCGTGGCAGGAATGACTTTGAAAAATGAATCGTATATATAATTGGAGGTGTGTACTTTGAGTCTTGCAATCGACGCCGTTATCTTGTTTACGGCAGTATTTATTATCTGGGCAGGGACGAGCAAGGGCTTTGTCCGTTCCGTGATGGGACTGATTTCGACAGCAGCCTCGCTGTTCGCTGCATATGCCTATACTCCCGTGCTTGCCGACTACATCAAGAAGCAGTACCTGATCAACAGGATCGCTGCGGGTATTGACGAAACCCTTCGATCTCTCGCGTTCGATACATCCACGGACCTGTACAACCTCGACCGTCTTGCGAACGATCTGCCCGAACCTTTTACCGGCATTCTGGAACGGTACGGCATCAATATTGCCGATTTTGCGGATAAGCTGCGCGGGCTGACCGGATGCGGAGAAGCCACGGTCTATTCGTTCGCGGAAGAAATTGCCGAGCCGACTTCCGTTCTGCTCGCAAGTGTGATTTCGTTTATTCTGATCTTTTTCGGCGTGTTCATTGTGCTTTCGCTCCTGACTTCGCTGATTGATCTGATTTTCAAGCTGCCCGTTCTCAAAACCGCCAATATGCTTCTCGGTTTTCTGTTCGGTGCGGCAGAAGCTCTCTGCATCGCCTTTGTCCTTGCGACGCTTCTTTCCGTCCTTGTGACTGCTCTCGGATCCATTGAACCGCAGCTGTTCGGTGCTGATGTGGTGGAGGATACCATGATCTGCTCCAAGCTCCTGGAGTATCAGGTTGTCGAGAAAATTCTTGCGCGGATCGGTTGAAGCGTGTCCGCAGAGTAAGCAGTTTTATTATAATTAAAAATAAAGGGAACCCATTCTATGACAATGTGCTCAAGATGCCATAAGCGTGTGGCAGTTGTTTTCATCCGCAGTACACAGAGCGGAGAAGATAAAACCGAAGGTCTGTGTCTCAAGTGCGCGAAGGAGCTGGGGATCAAGCCGCTCGATGACATGATCGCGCAGACCGGACTGGACGACGAAACCATCGAGCGTTTCAACAATGAAATGCAGGCGATGATCGAAAACGGCGACCTCAATCCCGGCGAGGAAATGAGTCAGGCTCCCCTGATCAATTTCTCCAAACTCATGGGAGAAGGCGCGAAAAACGAACGGGATGCGAAAAAACGCTCCCGCAAGGATAAAAACGATGATAAGCCGGAGGAACCGGAATACAAGTTCCTCACGAATTATACGACCAACCTCACTGCACGTGCGCGTGAGGGCAAGCTCGACAATATCATCGGACGAGACCGTGAACTGGAAAGAATGATCCAGATTCTCTGCCGCAGACAGAAGAACAACCCCTGCCTGATCGGGGAACCGGGTGTCGGCAAAACGGCAATTGCGGAAGCACTGGCAATCCGCATTGCGCAGAACGATGTCCCCTACAGACTGAAGAACGCGGATGTCTGTCTGCTCGACCTGACTGCGCTTGTTGCGGGAACCCAGTTCCGCGGACAGTTTGAATCCCGCGTGCTCGGACTGCTGAACGATGTGAAGGCGAAGGGGAATGTCGTTCTTGTGATTGACGAGGTGCACAACATCGTCGGTGTCGGCGACGCAGAAGGAAGCATGAACGCCGCCAATATCTTAAAACCCGCGCTTTCCAGAGGCGAAATCCAGATCATCGGTGCGACAACGCTGACCGAATACCGCAAGTATATCGAAAAAGATTCCGCACTTGAACGCCGCTTTCAGCCGATCACGGTCAACGAACCGTCGGTCCGTGAAACGGTGGAAATCCTCTGCGGCATCAAGAAATATTACGAAGATTACCACGGCGTGAAAATTGCCGAAGGCATTCTCGAAGCGGCAGCCACCCTTTCCGAACGCTATATTACCGACCGTTACCTGCCCGACAAAGCGATTGACCTTGTCGATGAAGCGGCGGCGCATATCTCCGTGCATACTCCCGAAATCAACGAGCGTCATGAACTGGCGGACCGCAGAGTACAGGTCGAAAAGGAACGTACGGATCTGGAAAACCGGATCAACAGCGGTGCGGACGAAAACGATCCCGAACCGATGGAGGAAAAATACCAGCGGCTCATGCAGCTCAAATCGGAGGAACTGCGGATCGAAAACAGACTCGCCGAACTCGAAGAAATCTGCGGCAGCGTGAAGATGCGCGAGAGCGACCTTGCGGATGTCATCGAAATCTGGACGGGTATCCCCGCTTCCAATATTGCCGAAAGCGAATATGAAAAGCTCGAAAATCTTGATAAACGTCTGTCTGCCCGCGTGATCGGACAGGACGAAGCGGTCAGCGCCGTGTCCCGTGCTGTGCGCAGATCGAGAGTGGGCGTATCGTATAAGCGCAAGCCCGTGTCGTTCATTTTTGCGGGACCCACGGGCGTGGGCAAGACGGAACTGGTCAAAGTCCTCGCGGCAGACCTGTTCTCCTCTCCTGATACGCTCATCCGGCTGGATATGTCGGAATTTATGGACAAATTTTCCGTTTCGCGTATTGTAGGCTCTCCTCCGGGATATGTCGGCTACGATGACGCGGGACAGCTTACCGAGAAAATCCGCCGCAGACCGTATTCCGTCGTCCTCTTTGACGAAATCGAAAAAGCGCATCCGGATGTGATGAATATCCTATTGCAGATTCTCGACGACGGTGTGATTACGGACTCGCACG
Organism: Clostridia bacterium; assembly: GCA_017414585.1. Next base: position 11,217 of record JAFQLN010000072.1, read on the forward strand.
GCAAGCAGGTGGATTTCTGCAATACGATCATTGTTATGACAACCAACGCGGGAAGCACTTATGCGCAGTCCAAAGCCGGTTTCACCGATTCTCCGAAGGCACAGGCAGAGGATAAAACCCGCCGCGCGCTCGAAGAATTTCTGCGTCCCGAGTTTATCAACCGCGTGGACGAAATCATCACTTTCAACGCACTGACGGAAGAAAACTTCAAGGCAATTGCATCCCTGATGCTCGGAGACCTCAGTTCCGTGCTCGAAAAGAAGGGCATCACAGCCACTTTCACCGATGCGTGCCGCGATTATGTGGCTGAAAAATCGTACTCCGCAAAGTTCGGTGCGAGAAATATGCGCCGGTTCATCCAGACGGAAATCGAAGACCGGATTGCACAGCTGCTCATCGAAAAGCGCGGTGCAGTGGATGCACTGACGGTGGATGTCACGACAGAAGGGCTTTCCGTCCGCTGATATCACATCTGTATGCGGAAAACCTGTCCGTATACAGAATCAAATAACAAGGATAAAAAAGCATGAAGTATCCGAACGACTGGCATCTGCTCGAGCGGGATAGCGTCCTGCACGCTCTGGCAGTCGATATGTACAAAGGGCTCACGGAGAAGGAGGTGCGGCAGCGCAGACGTGCGGCGGGAGAAAATACAATCTGGTATGTACCGGCTTTGTCCCTGTGGGATGCGGTACTGACAGCTGTATTTGATCTGGCGGCACTCCTCCTGATCATCAGCGCAGCGGCAGCGGCTTTGTTTGACAAAAGCCGGGAAGCCGGTGCGCTTGTGGTCGTTCTTGTCATTGCCGCCGTACTTAGGACAGTGACCTATCTGTATGCCAAACGGATTCTGGAAAAATGCGCGCGTGAAAAGATCCCGACTGCTTCCGTACTCCGCGACGGGGCGATCTGTCTGCTGCCCGCGTCGGAGATTGTACCGGGAGACATCATCATCCTCGAACCCGGTGATACGGTACCTGCTGACGGACGTGTGGTAGCAGGAGAAGATTCCGTTGTCAGCGAACGCGGCATTACGGAGAATAAAAAGACCGTACATAAATTTGAAACCGTCATAGAGACGAGCGAAGGAAGCGGGGAAGTCCCGTGTGAATTCCGTTCCAATATGCTCTTTGCGGGGTCACTGGTTCTGTCCGGAACACTGCGCATGGCGGCGACAGCGTGCGGGGAAGCATCCCTGATCGTGCGCAAACAGGGCGGAATCGGCATCGAAGCTGCAGAAAAACTGCCGCTGATCGAAAAACTGCGCATCCGTTCAAAAACCACCAGCCTTGTTATGCTGGCGTGCGTGATGCTTTTCACAGCACTGTCCCTGTTCACAAACAGCCATACCGGTCTTTCCGATATTTTTCTCGGAACCATGGCGATGGCGGCAGCTTCCATGAGTGAATTCCTGACAATGATCGGAACGATTATGATCGCCGTTTCCGTTCAGGACGCAGCCGAAACGACGGGAAAAGGAAAACGGATTTCCCGTGCAGTGATCCGGCAGCCGGAAAAACTCGAAGCGATCCGGAATGTAAAACGCGTTGTTTTCTGCGGTTCCACTTTCTTCAAATCGGGGCGTTCGGAGCTGTACGCCTACCGTGCCGAAGGGGAATATGCGTTTTTTTCCGCTTTTGACAGAACGGAAGCCGAAGATCGTGCTTTGCGGGAACTTCTGCAGCTGGCACAAGCAGCTTCTGCGGGTACACCGAACGGAATGGCGTACGGTTCTTCGCCTGCCGCAGTTCCTTCTGATACGGAATCAATCATCCGGCGGGCAGTGGACTCCTATGTGAAGAAAACCGGAAAAACGCTTTCCTCTTCCCATGTGCTGTACGACCACGCATCATCATCCGAGACAGGAGCTATGGGAATGGAAGTTTCCCTCATTGCCCGCGGCGGAGACGTATATGCAGTCGGCATCGGTTCGGTCCCGGACGTTCTGCAGTGCTGTACCCATATGGAAACGGAAGACGGCACAGTTGCGCTGACAGACGAACTGCGGCGTACCATTCTGACTGAATGCGCATCCCTGGCCTTCAGCGGAGCATCCGTTGCGGCAGCTGCGATCCGCAAATCCCCCTATCTCCAGCTCAACCGCCTGCCTGTTCTGACACAGTATATGTCCTTCGCCGGATATGTCGCAGTAGCTCAGGAGCCGGAAAAGAATGCCGCAAAACAGATCCGGAATATGAAAAAAGCAGGTATTGTGCCGATTCTGTTCACACAGAAGCCGGAGGCGGACCTGTATTACTGCCACCGGATTGGACTTTTTAATAAAAAAACAATCCGTGTGCACGCTTCGATGCTGAAGGAAGAACTGTTCGATTCCCTCGGTACGGACGGCATGATCATATCGTTCGAGGATGTCGGACAGACCAAACTCGCGGCGGCATACGCGGAAGCTATGAAGTTCGTGATGCATAACAGAGTGTCCGATACCGACCGCATATTGCAGGATGAAGAAGATGCTGCACCGGTAACAGCCGCACTCGGCAGAGAAACCTGGGATTCCGGGGTTCTTGCAGCGGCGGATGTCGGTATCGCGACAGTCCGTTCCGATCTGCGTACTGTTCCGGAAACATTGTCGCGCAGTGCGTCGGTTCTTGTGCACCGAGGTGCGATGAAAGGCGTTCCTGCTGGATTCGGCGGACTGGACGGCATGATGCGCGCGATGTATGCTGCATCGAGAGTTTTTACCGGACTGCAGAGTGCGAAATCCTATCTTACCGCTTCACAGTGCGCGCGCCTGATGGTTCTGCTTGCCGCAGTCCTGTTCGGCATCCCTCTGCTTCCGGCTGTGTTCATCCTCATCTGGGGACTCTTGTTCGATTTTGCGGCAGTGCTCATGATGGCGTTTGTGACCCCTCGCGAACAGGATCTTTCGGCAGACAATGCTGTATCGGGCAAACGGGAAGTTATCGCATCCGTCATCAAGGGACTTCTCTGGGGCGTGCTTCTTGCCGGACTGATTCCGCTTCTGCGCCTGATCGGATCGGCAAACGGGATTGTTCTTTCCGCAATGCAGGAAAACGCCGTTTTGTCGGGCAGTATTCTGCTTTCCTCGGCTGCGGCTGCGTGGTCCGGACTGTACGGATGCTATGACGGAAAAAAGCTGCATATACATACGGCGGGAGCTCTGTATACCGCTGCGGTTCTGCTTTTCGCTGGTGTACTGATGACAGCGGAGAACGCGCTTATCGGTGCAGCTTTCTGCGGATGGAGCGCTCTGTTCGCCGTGATTCCCGCGCTGCTGCTTCTGTTTGTCTCCTGGATTGTACGAAGAATCCGCAGAAAAGACAGCGGGTCTCTTTCGGATGATAACTGAAAAAATGGAAACGCATGACATTTTTGGTGTTTCGTGGAAGCATCGCGCGAGTGTCATGCGTTTTTTCTTTCCGATTTCTCCGGTGCATGGTATTTCAGGCATAAAAAATCGTCGGATTTATGAAGGAATCTTACCGAATCCCTTGAATTTTGCGAGCAAATGTAATATAATAATATGGAATACATAGGTGAAGGTCTCTCTATGCCTATATCTTGTGTCTCAAGAGATCACAGCTCACCTTGTAATACAGCATATACCTCGAAAGGAATTCTATCATGGCAGATAAAAACGAATGTACGCATGATTGTTCCACGTGCAGTGCCAACTGTTCTTCCAGAAAAGGAGAACCGCAGTACGACGCACCGCATAAGGACTCCCATATCAAACACGTGATCGGTGTCGTTTCCGGCAAAGGCGGCGTCGGCAAGTCCATTGTCACCTCCATGCTGGCAACCGTCATGCAGAGACGCGACTATCAGTGCGCGATTCTTGACGCGGACGTAACCGGTCCGTCCATTCCGAAGGCGTTCAGCACCAAGGGAGATATTCTCTCCACCGGCGACGGACTTCTCCCGCTGGCTACCAAGACCGGTATCAAGATGATTTCCGTCAACCTTCTTCTCGAAGAAGAAACCCGTCCCGTTGTATGGCGCGGTCCCGTCATCGCCGGCACGGTCAAGCAGTTCTGGACCGATGTGATCTGGGGCGATGTGGACTATATGTTCATCGACTGTCCTCCGGGAACCGGCGACGTTCCGCTGACCGTATTCCAGTCCATCAAACTCGACGGCATCATTATCGTAACCACTCCGCAGGATCTCGTCTCCATGATCGTCGGCAAAGCTGTCAATATGGCGGCGCTGATGAACATTCCGGTTGTGGGACTGATTGAAAATATGTCCTATGTCAAGTGCCCGGACTGCGGCAAGGAACTGCACGTATTCGGCGAATCCAAGGCGGAAGCTGTCTGCGACCAGTACGGCATTCCCTTTATCGGACGGATGCCGATCGACGCGAAGCTCGCATCTCTCATCGACCACGGTGTAATCGAGCTTATGGAAAACGATTATCTTGAATCCGCTGCTGATGCAGTAACGGCATTCTGTGATAAATAAATCAGTCAATAATATTATCAGGAGGATATAAAGCTCTATGAAAAAACCTATGACAACCGTTGCATTCAAGGGAACCGCTGAACAGCAGGCTGCTCTTGACGCAGTCATCGCTGCGAACAAGGATCAGAAGGGCGCGCTTATGCCGATCCTTCAGCAGGCACAGGATATCTACGGCTACCTTCCCGAAGAAGTACAGCGCTACATCGCGAAGGCTTTGGATATTCCGTACTCCGAAGTATTCGGCGTTGTTACCTTCTATGCGCAGTTCCTGCTCAACCCGAAGGGACAGCATCCTGTAGCAGTATGTCTCGGTACCGCCTGCTACGTTAAGGGCTCCGGTATCATCATGGACAAGCTCGAAACTCTTCTCGGCATTCCCAACGGCGGTATTACCGAAGACCTCAAGTTCAGCCTTGACGCTACCCGCTGCATCGGTGCCTGCGGTCTTGCTCCCGTTCTCACCATCGGTGAAGACGTATACGGCAGACTCGAACCCAATATGCTGGAAGGCATTCTTGCTAAGTACAAGGCGTAAATTCACATATCCGGCACATAGAGCGGAGAAATCCGCAGCATATATTTTTTACTGCCGGAAAGGCAGAATGGGGTAAACATGAAAATCAGTGAAATCAGAGATTACCTTGGCGCCGAACTGCTCTGCGGGGAGGAAAGTCTGGAACATGACGTTGCTTCCGCGTGCTGCAGTGATATGATGAGCGATGTGCTTGCCTATGTAAAGGATCAGGGCGTTCTCATCACGGGGCTCCTCAACTCTCAGGTCATCCGCACCGCCAATATGATGGATATGGTGTGCGTTGTCTTTGTGAGAAGCAAGACACCCACTGAGGACATGATCGAACTTGCGAGAGAATGCGGGATGGTAGTTATGCGATCATCTCTGCGCGCATATGAAGCAAGCGGAATTCTTTACAGCAAGGGACTGGGCAGGTGTGTTGCCGATGTCTGAAGCGATTAAATTCCATTTTGATGTAGACGGCGAGAATTTTTCCTCAGCCGGCGAAGCTTCCGTGGTAGTCAAAAAGAAACTGCGGCAGCTCGGCTATCCGCCGGATGTAATTCGTAAAGTATCAATAGCCATGTATGAAGGTGAGATCAATATGGTCATCCACGCAGACGGGGGCAGTGCCGATGTCGAAGTGCTGGAGGACGAAATTGTGATCATTCTGAGCGACCGCGGCCCGGGAATTCCGAACGTGGAGCTCGCCATGCAGGAAGGCTTCTCCACCGCCCGCGACAATATCCGTGCACTCGGATTCGGCGCAGGCATGGGACTTCCGAACATGAAGAAGTATACGGATTATATGCACATTGATACTGAAGTCGGTGTCGGTACTACGATTACCATGAAAGTCAACCTTTGACTGCGTCCCCCTCAGCAGAGATCATGTCGGGAATCTTTGTCGGAAAGATTCCGTGAGCGGGATGGTTTAAAATGATTCCGCTCGGAGGTACATAATGGCAACCGAATATAAGCATTCCGTTTCACTGGAAGTCAGCAAATGTAAGGGATGTACCACCTGCCTCAAGCGCTGTCCCACGGAGGCAATCCGTATCCGCGACGGGCGGGCTGTCATTAACTCGGATCGCTGTATAGACTGCGGTCAATGCATCAGAGTTTGCCCTTATAAAGCGAAAAAAGCAACCCACGACAGTCTTGACTGCATCAGCAAGTACAAGTATACGGTCGCTCTTCCCGCGCCTTCTCTCTACGGACAGTTCGACAACATGGACAATATCGGCTATATTATCCGGGGACTTCTCGACCTCGGATTCGATGATGTCTTTGAAGTCGCCTGCGCCGCGGAGCTTGTATCGGCTTACACCAGACTGTATGTAAAAAGAAAAGATGTAAAAAAACCGGTTATCAGTTCGGCTTGTCCCGCAATTTCGAGAATTATCAGCATGAATTATCCCTTCCTCTGTGAAAATATCATGCCGATTCTTCCTCCGGTTGACATTGCGGCGGCTCTCGCAAGAGAAAAAGCGAAAAAAGAACATCCGGAGCTTACGGATGAGGATATCGGGATTGTGTTCATCTCTCCCTGTCCCGCCAAGGTCAGCTACGTGAAGAACGATTTTGCCGGTGAGCGAAACTATATTGATGAGGTGATCTCTCTCAGAGATGTGTATTTCGCTCTGCTCGACGTCATGAAAAAGCGTGAGGATGAGCCCCTCGAAACCACTGAATCCGGTATGATCGGGATCGGCTGGGCTTCCACGGGCGGAGAATCCTCGGCAATTTTCAACGAGCATTATCTGGCTGCGGACGGTATTGAAAACTGCATCCGCGTGCTTGATCAGATTGACAATTCCGATATCACCGGTCTCGATTTCGTTGAGCTGAATGCCTGTGACGGCGGCTGCGTCGGCGGTGCAATGACCGTGACCAACCCCTATATCGCAAAGGCAAGACTTCAGACTCTCAAACGCTATCTCCCCGTATCCCCGAACCGTCCGGCAAGCGAATGGATTCCCGATAAGTTCTTCAATGAGAACGTCGTCGAGTACGTCCCCACCAACCTGCTTTCCGAAGACAGAAAAGAGGCGCGGCGGATGATGAGCGATATCGAAGCGATTACGGAAACCCTTCCGAAAATCGACTGCGGATCGTGCGGCGCACCCACCTGCATGGCTTTTGCCGAAGACATTGTCAAAGGCGAAACCACCGCGGACGAATGCACCGTGATCATGCGGATGCTGTTCCACGAATACCTCGAACAGCGGAAGGATAAATCCATCCTCGACAAAATCGCGGCGATGAAACAGGGGCAGGACGCCGAAACGGCAAAAGCCCCGGAACAAACAAAAACTACAGCGGAGGAATGACGGATGACTCTTTCCGAATTGTGTGAAAAACTCCCGCTTCGGATCGTAACGGGAGAAACCACGGGCGAATTCAGCGGCGTTTACGCGGGGGATCTTCTCAGCCGTGCAATGAGCCATGTGAAATTTGAAAACCTGTGGATCACCATTATGGCGAACACCAATGTGGTCGCAGTGGCAAGCCTGACGGAAGCGGCTGCAGTTATCCTTGCGGAAGGCGTTGAACTCCTTCCCGAAGCTCTGGATGCCGCAGAAGAGAACGGTATTACCGTTCTTGCGTCGGACATGACCGTCTACGAACTCTGCGTCCGGATCAACGAAATTCTTGCTGTATGAGCCGGTATTTCTGCGATCTGCATGTACATTCCTGTCTCTCTCCCTGCGGCGATGACGAAATGACCCCTGCGAATATAGCCGGTATGGCAGTCGTCAACGGACTCGGCATTGTCGCGCTGACCGACCATAATTCATCGAAAAACTGTCCCGCATTCTTTGCACAGGCGAAACGGCTCGGTATCGTTCCGGTCGCCGGTATGGAACTGACAACGGCGGAGGATATCCATGTCGTGTGTCTGTTCAGGGAACTCAGCGACGCGATGAAATTTGATAAGTTCGTGGAGGAGAGACGCCCGGCAATCAAAAACAAACCCGAAATATTCGGACACCAGCAGATCCGAGACGAAAACGACGAAATCTGCGGAGAAGAGGAGATTCTCCTCATCAACGCATCGTCCCTGTCGCTTGAAGAAGCGTATGAGGAAGTTCATAAGCGCGGCGGTGTGTGCTATCCGGCACATATCGACCGGCAGTCGAACGGAATCATCGCCATGCTCGGTACATTTCCCGAAGATCCGGCGTTTACGGCTTACGAGCTGAACGATGCCGATTCGGATGCCGAATATAGGGAAAAATTCCCGATTATTCAGAATCTTTCACGTGCGGTATCCTCCGATGCCCATGTCCTGTGGGATATTTCCGAAGCGAAATTCTCATTGGAACTGGATGACGAGCCGTATTCGTCGTCGAAGGTGCGCAATGCGCTGATTGACTATCTCCTTGCAAAAGACAATCTTTGAATTTAAGGTGAAAAATCATGGATGAATTATCTCTGTATGTTCTCGACATAACCATGAATTCGGTGCGTGCAGGCGCGACGGAAATTTCCATTGACCTGTGTGAAGAAGGCGAGTGGCTGACCTTCACCGTAACCGATAACGGCTGCGGCATGACCGAAGAACAGGTGAAGCGCCTGACAGATCCCTTTTTCACAACACGCAAAACCAGAAAGGTGGGGCTTGGCATCCCGTTTCTGACCATGCTGGCGGAAATGACGGGCGGTAGCGTGACAGTGAAATCCATTCATGAATCGGTCAGCGAGAATCACGGGACAACCACATCGGCGAAATTCGGACGGAATCACATCGACTTCGTCCCGCTCGGCGATATCATTGAAACCGTGAAGACGCTCATTCAGGGCTCGCCGGAGGTGAAT
>JAFQLN010000073.1 GCA_017414585.1 Clostridia bacterium
AGTACAATCAGGACAACCGGCGCGCCGTAGAAAGGATCGTTTGTGCTGCCCATCACTGCCGCATTTGCTTTCGAGAGCGCGTCAATCTCATCTTTGTTTTGAGCTGCCACAATCACCGGCGTCTGGATATTTCTGCCGCTGGGAGCGGAAATCCCGGCTTCGATGATGGAGGCAAGAATATCATCCGGAATCGGATCGGGCTTGTATCTTCTGATACTTCTTCTTTCAAGCATGGTGCGAATGGTTTCGTTCATAATACTTCCTCCTATAAAATGATTGGATGCGGAAAAAGGCACATACCATCGGATCGCGTGGGAAATGTGCCTTTACTGCAGTCAGATTTCAGAGTGATGCCAAAACTGTTTCCATAATTTCGGGCAGTTTCCGGTAATCATCCACTTTCACAAAGTCGATGTCGGACTGATAAACCGCTTCATCGTTGCCGCCTTTCCCGTAATCATCGCCGAAATAGGTCAGCTCGGCATGGGTATATCCTTCTTCACGGCATAATGTATCGAGCGCATAATATTTGTTATGCGGCATCGGCGCCATATCAAAGGAGGACGAGCCGCCGACAAAGACGGTATACTCCGGAAATGCTGCTGCAACTTCATCGTAAAGTGCGCGCCGGATTGCCCGGTCCGGATCGAAGAGGAGCTTATCGGCAATTTCTGCTTTCGTTCCAAGGATGGGGAAAGTCACGCATCCCGAAGGATGAAATTCCACAGATTCCCCGGCATATTCGGTAAAGCCGAACTTATCACGGAGCATTTCGATTCTTTCACGCACGGATTCGGTATCACAGGGGAGCGTCAGATCGCGCATAAGCTCCAGAATCCCCGTTTCTTCTCGGTAGACTGCGTACTGTAAGCCGTAGTTGCCGATGATGTCTATGGGATATTCCCGCATCTGCGTGTGGATTCGGCGCACCTGTCCGGCCCCGATCATAACCGGGCGAATCCCCTTCTCTTTCACACTGTCGAGAACGGCAAGATTCTCATCCGTAATCCATGTGCGGTGTTCGGTCAGTGTTCCGTCGAGGTCGAACGCGAATACTTTTTTGATCTGCTTTTCCATAGCTGTGACCATGCCTTTCCTTGGGTAATGCGGTTTATTTCTGCTTCATGGCGAGAACGCGCTCCTCGTCTGGTGTGACGTAAGCGGTCCAGTTGGTTGTATAGATAACATATCCCGGTTTGGCTCCGGCGGGCTTTTTCACCTTGGAAACCCGGGTATAGTCCACAGGGATCATCACACCGCCGCGCGCTTTAGAATTATATGCTGCAATTTCTGCGGCTTCAGTAAAGGTTTCACCAGACGGTTCGTCATCTGCATCGAAAAGTTCCAGAACAACGTGGGAGCCGGGCTGATTCTTGACGTGGAACCACCAGTCCCCTCTCGCGGCGAGCTTGGTTGTCAGGTAGTCGTTGGCGATATTGTTTCTGCCGCAGAGGACGGAATGACCGTCGGTGGTTTTATATTTCGTGATGCTCGGCTGCGTCTGCTTCTTTTCCGTGTAGTTCTTCATCTTGGAAGCATAGCCGCTGTGATACAGTTCCGCGCGGATTTCGCCCAGTTCCTTTTCACCGTCCGCTCTGGACAGAGCATCGAGAACGGTGTAGACATACGCAAGTTCTTCCTCAGCCTGCGCGAGCTGTTCGGTCAGATGTACCCGCGCCGCTTTGGATTTGTTGTACTTTTTATAATACACCTGTGCGTTTGCCGCGGGAGAAAGCCGTTTGTCCATCGGAATGGTGACCTCTTCACACGCATCGCTCCAGTAGTTCGGCAGGGTGCATTCGGTCATGCCGCGCTTGAGCTGATAGATATTGGCAGTAATGAGGTCGCCCCAGAGCTTGAATTTCTCGCCGTCGTCGCAGGCCGCAAGTTCCTGCCTCTGGATATCCATTTTTTTCGTGATTCGGGTTTCTGCATTGGAAAGCAGTTTGAATAAATCCCCTGCTTTGCGGTGCAGTCTCTCCTCGCGGCTTCGTTCCCCGAAGTAGAGGTCAATCAGCTTTCCGAAAGTTTCGACCTTTTCGACCGTCATGTTCTTTCCGTACTGCCGGATTTCCATGAACGCATATTCCGCGGGAATGCCGGCTTCGTTCTTGATAATGGTCGGTTCCCCTTCGAGATTTCTGATTTTTCCGATCACTTCAAAGAATTTCACTGTCAGATCGCGGGAGGCTTCTTTCAGTGTAGCGTCGGTTTTTCCGGCTGCGCGATAGACGATTTCCCTTGCGATGAGCGGCGCAAGTCCGGCGAAGTTTGCCATGATGAATTTTTCCGCAGGCTTGTTTTCATCCGCTTCGGAAGCAAGTTTTTTGAAAAAGCGTTCGTCCACTTCTTCTGACAGAGGATCGAATTTATCCTGTTTCGGCGGCAGTTCGTAGATCATGCCAGCCAGCACCTGCCGCTTTTCACTGGTCGTGAAATCAATGGATTTAAGTACACCGATGATTTTGTCTTCCGCATTTGTGATGATGATATTGGAAAAACGTCCCATCAGTTCACAGATGACGTGCTTCTGGGTTGCAAAACCGAGATCGTCGTGCGTATCGAAAGTCAGCCGTGCCGCTCTCTCGAAACCGAGCTGTTCGGCTCCGGCAAAACGCGCACCCTGAAAATGCTTCCGGAGCATCATGCAGAACATCGGCGGCACTGCGGGATTCTCCGGTTTGATTGCGGTCAGATTCATCCGCGCACCGTTTCCGCCCGCTGACAAAGCCAGCCTGTGTTCTTCCCCGCCGCATCGGATGACGAATACCGCTTCATCCCGCGACGGCTGATATATTTTATCTACTTTTCCGCCCGTCAGCTTCTCATTCAGTTCAGCAACGACAAAGCGGAGCATACCGGCATCATACGCCATGGATACTTACCTCTTGTGGTGTCAGAATTCTTCTCCCTCTTCGTTCAGTTCTCTGTGACAAACAAAGGGGAGCACTTTTTTATATAAACGGAAACCGGCTGCCTGCGCTGTTTTTCGTGAGGCTTCGTTCTGCACGGAAGTCACATACTTTACGTCTTCTCCCAAACCGAGCAGATATGCTGTCAGAGCCGCAATGCACGAAGCTGCGAAACCTTTGCGGCGGTATGCTTCCTCGCATTCCACGTTCAGTTCAAACAGTCCGTCCTCGGACAGATCGTTCAGACCGGCAAAGCAGACGATCTTCCCCTTTCTGCGGATGACAGCCATGCGGTCGGTGGGATCAGACTCATCCAGTTCAAACTCGTCCAGTTCCAGATTGTCCCATTTTTCACGATCAAGCGAAGCAATGATCTCGCAGTCCGGAAGGATTTTTGCCGTATCCGGCTTGCTGCAGCGGAATTCCAGATATGCATGACTCCGTGCATCGGTCAGCGTAAATCCCCATTTTTCCATTTCGGGAGCAAGCCGGCTGTTGAGAAACGCAATCGCCTCATCAGAAAAGGGATCAGATGAATAGTCCGCTGAAAATTCCTGTGCTGTCTCACTGCAGATGGAATAGACAAGAAGCTGTGCCCCATCCTCATCCGAAAGCGAAATTTCAGCAGGAACGGCGAGGCAGCTTCCGCCTTCGAGAATTTCTTTTTCAAACTCCGGATCTTCGTACCGGATAGCCATGGAATTTTTCGTCATCACGTATTCCCCTCTGCACCTGTCATAGTCATTTCATCTTTCAGTTCTGTATAAGTGGATGCGGTGCCGTTTGATATAATAAAGAAATAATCTGTAAACCGTGTGTCCAGCCGGTCAGTGAGATAACTGCTCGTTCCGTACAAACCGGTAACAAAATCGTAATAGGTATAGAACGGTGTAAAATCGCTGTTTTTCACAAAGTATACAGCCGGTTTTTCACCTCTGAACGGGAAGCCGACAGGAGCACTCGCTTCACCGGAAGGACAGTTGTCGGTATACTGCATCTGCAGAAAAATAATCGTTTTGCCATGCAGAATCTGTTCCAGTTCCAAGCGGAAAGATCCCTCGTCATCCAGTTCATGAACAACGACAATGGCTATCGCGCTCCGTTCGCAGGAAGTGTATGTATCCGCGATTTTTTCCGCCAGCGTTGTTTCTTCGGCATAGTTTGTGCCGGTATACGAGTGAATCTCGAATTTCCGGACGGGCGGCATGGTGGTATTGATAACAAATAGCTCCGAGAGATAGTCGCAGACCTCATGCGACAGTCCTTTTTCGCGCAGAACCTCCAGCCGGGAGTAAAAACGCTGTTCATCCACTTCCCGAAGAAGACCGGATGCTATGCGTTCGGCGGCGCGATTGCAATTGATAAGAACCCCGTCATAATTATTGTACTGCTTCATGAAACGTGAGAAATGCCCGAGCGCTTCATAGCTTTCGGCTACATCCGGGTCAACCCCGACAACAACCAGATCCGCTTCGGCAATTTCCGTGCGAAGATCATAATACACAGCGTAGGTATTGCTGTCCGGCGTGTATTTTTCAGCACGCACGCGAAGGAACACGGGAAAAAGAACCTCCAGTCCCGCGGGTGTCAGAAACACCAGTACGGCGGCAAGCAGAATGACAGCGGCAAGCAGAAAACCGAGCACCTGTTTGAAATGTCTGAGCAAGATTCATTCCTCCTTCCGGCAGTGCCGAATATTTGCAGAAAGTGAGATACGTATATTTTAACGGATAACAGAGATAAAATCAATATGATTTTTTAAATTCCTTCCCGATTGGAAAAAATTTCTGTTTTTTTGTATAAAATCCTGCATACCGTTATTTTCCATAAAAGAATCACCGAGAAAAAGTTACATTTATTCATATTCGTCGGTGGAATTTATACGGATTTTATGATATAATGAAATATGAATATGCTGATTTTCAAAGCTGCTGTTCATTCCCCAGCGAAAGGATACTGAAACATATGTCAAGATATATAGAAAAAGTCGAAAAGCTCACCCTTCCCGTCATTCCTCTGCGCGGAATCGTTGCTTTTCCTTCCATCCCGCTCAACTTCGAGCTTGAACGTGAAATCTCCAAGAAAGCCTGCAACGCCGCTTCCGACGGAGATATGCTCGTTTTCCTTTTGACCCAGAAGGATGTCCAGGTGGACGAACCGACTGCGGAAGATATGTACTCCGTCGGCTGTGTGGCGCGCATCAAGCAGACGCTCAAAAAGCCTCAGGGGGGGAATATCCGTGTCGTCGCGGAAGGCTATTGCCGTGCAGCCGTTTCCGAAATCCGCATGACGAACGGATATATGACAGCTGATGTTCTCTCCAAAACCATGACTGCCGATTTCTCCCGCAGTGATCTGCGCACCGAAGCCCTGCTCTCCGAGATGATGAACACCCTCGACGAGATGCTGCGCTTCCTTCCCGCTTTCTCCGATGAATTCATGGTCACAGCCGGTTCCATCACCAATCCCGGACTGCTCTCCGACTTCATCGCTTCCAATGTCTTCGTCCGCTATCAGGACAAGGTTTCCGTTCTGGAAGTCTTTGATCCGGTCAAGCGTGCGGAAAAAACGCTGATCATCATGGAAAACGAGATGAAGCTATTGCAGGCGGAGCTCGATATCCAGCGCAAGGTTAAGAAAGCCGTGGACGACAACCAGCGTGACTACTATCTGCGCGAACAGCTCAAGGCGATCGAATCCGAACTCGGCATTGACGAAGATTCTGCGGAACTTTCCAAAAAGCTCGCACAGCAGAAGCTGCCCGATGAAGTCCGCGAACGCCTTGAAAAAGAAATCATCAAGCTCGGCAAAACGCCGCAGGGTTCCCCAGATGCAGCCGTGATCCGCAACTATGTGGAAACCTGTCTGGAAATTCCGTGGAACAAAAAGACGAAGGACAGAAACGACATTGACGCCGCAAAACGGATTCTCGATGCGGATCATGACGGACTGACCAAGATCAAAGACCGAATTCTTGAATATCTCGCCGTTAAACAGCTCAATCCTGATCTGAAGAACCAGATTATCTGCTTTGTCGGACCTCCCGGCGTCGGCAAAACTTCTCTCGGTGCGTCGATAGCACGTGCCATGAAAAGAAAGTATGTCCGTGTCTCCCTCGGCGGTATCCGCGACGAATCCGATATCCGCGGTCACAGAAAAACCTACATCGGTTCCATGCCCGGACGCATCATCAACGCGCTGACGCAGTGCAAAACGCTTAATCCCGTCATGCTGCTTGACGAGGTGGACAAAATGTGCTCCGATGTACACGGCGACCCGTCTTCCGCGCTTCTTGAAGTTCTCGACGGCGAGCAGAACAAGGCTTTCCGCGACCATTTCATCGAGCTGCCGGTTGATCTTTCCGAAATCATGTTCATCTGTACGGCGAACACGCTCGACACCATTCCGCGCCCCCTGCTCGACCGTATGGAAGTGATCCATCTCAACACATACACGCCTGCTGAAAAGCTCGCCATTGCGAAGAATCACCTGCTGCCGAAACAGCTCAAGCGCCACGGTCTCTCCCGCCGCATTCTGAAGTTGGCTGACGAAGCAATCGAAGAAGTCATCGCAGGCTACACCAGTGAATCCGGTGTGCGCAATCTTGAAAGAGAAATCGCGTCGCTTTGCCGCAAGGCAGCGAAAAAGATCGTCGAAGAAGACGTGAAGAATATCTCCATCGGCAAAGCGGATGTGGAAGCCTATCTCGGTCCGCGCAAGATTATTGACGACGCCATGTCGAAAACCGACCTCGTCGGCGTAACAAACGGACTTGCTTACACCGAAGTCGGCGGCGACCTACTGAAAGTGGAAGTTCTTGCTGTGGACGGTACGGGAAAAATCGAGCTGACCGGTACGCTCGGCGATGTTATGAAGGAATCCGCGCATATCGCAGTCACTTATATCCGTGCGCACGGCAAGGAATTCGGTATTCCCTCCGATTTCCATAAAACCAAAGATATACATATCCATGTCCCCGAAGGTGCTGTTCCGAAGGACGGTCCCAGTGCGGGTGTGACGATGACCACTTCCCTTGTGAGCGCACTCTCCGGTATTCCGGTACGCTGCGACATTGCCATGACGGGTGAAATCACCCTTACCGGACGTGTTCTTGCTATCGGCGGTCTGCGCGAAAAATCCACGGCAGCGTATACCCGCGGCATCCGCACCCTTCTGATTCCTAAGGACAATATGCGCGACATTGCCGAACTCGATCAGACTGTGGCAAAGGAAATGACCTTCATTCCCTGCGAAACGCTCGATGATGTTCTTTCAAACGCACTTGTCCGCTGCACAGCATCCGAAGATGAAACGACCATCCTTCCCGACTGCAGGGCTGCATCTGCACAAACGGACGACAAGAGTATTCCCGCTGTCATCTGTCCGCCGAACGGAGAACGGATCTACGGTACGGTATAAAGGTATATGTATGAAACCGAATCTGAATAATGTCAATCTTAAAATATCCGCCGGACTGATCAAGCAGTTCCCCGCCGACCGCATTCCGCAGGTTGCTTTCTCGGGCCGCTCCAATGTCGGCAAAAGTTCGCTGATCAACTCCCTTCTGAACCGCAAAAGTCTTGCGCGCGTCAGCGGTGAGCCCGGCAAGACCATCACCATCAATTTCTACGATATCGACAAAAAACTCTACCTTGTCGACCTGCCCGGCTACGGCTACGCGAAACGGACTTTTGAAGATAAGAAAAAGTGGTCCGCGCTGACTGACGGATTCTTTACGGGAAACAAAAATCTTGATTCCCTCAAGCTCGTCTGCCAGCTTGTTGACAGCCGCACCGGTCCGACCGAAGACGACTACGATATGCTGTATTATCTGCGCGAAGCGGGACTGCCGCATATCCTTGTCGCAACCAAGGTGGACAAGCTCAACGCGACGGAAAAACGCGAATTTGCGGATATCATCGCAGATGACGAGCTGACCGCCGATCTGCCGCTCATTTACTACTCGTCTAAATCGAATC
>JAFQLN010000074.1 GCA_017414585.1 Clostridia bacterium
CCGAAATCGTCGCAGGCGCGAACGCTTAAAGAAGTGAAGTTTTTTGGGGAAACCTTTTTTGAAAAAAAGGTTTCCCCAAACCCCTTCCAAAAAACTTGAAACTGGGTAAATTATTTTTGTAAGTCTGATATTGGAGTATTATATGGCATCTGAGAAATATAACATCGGGCGTGTCACCGAAGTCAAGGGGCCGGTCATCGACGTGCGCTTTGAAGAAGGGGCACTTCCCGAGATCCTGTCGGCACTCGAGATCGGGATCGGCGGCCGGAAGCTGATCGCGGAAGTGGCGCAGCACATCGGCGACAACGTCGTCCGCTGTATTGCGATGAGTTCCACGGACGGTCTCGTCCGCGGAACGAAGGCGGTCGACACCGGACGTGCGATCTCCGTTCCGGTCGGCGAACAGACGCTCGGACGCATTTTCAATGTGCTCGGCGAACCCGTGGACGAAAAGCCCGCCCCCGAATCGGCGGAACGCTGGGAGATCCACCGTCCCGCTCCGGCATACGAGGATCAGGCGACCTCCACGGAGATCCTCGAGACCGGCATCAAGGTCATCGACCTGATCTGCCCGTACGCAAAGGGCGGTAAGATCGGTCTGTTCGGCGGTGCAGGAGTAGGGAAGACCGTCCTCATCATGGAACTGATCCACAACATTGCCACGGAGCACGGCGGTATTTCCGTCTTCACCGGCGTCGGCGAACGTACCCGTGAAGGGAACGACCTGTACAACGAAATGGCGGAATCCGGCGTTCTTGCAAAGACCGCGCTTGTGTACGGTCAGATGAACGAACCGCCGGGAGCGAGAATGCGCGTCGGTCTGTCCGGACTGACGATGGCGGAATACTTCCGCGACCGCGAAGGGCAGGACGTGCTGCTCTTCATCGACAATATTTTCCGCTTCACGCAGGCGGGTTCCGAAGTATCCGCGCTTCTCGGACGTATGCCGTCCGCCGTTGGTTATCAGCCGACGCTCGCAACGGAAATGGGTGTGCTTCAGGAACGCATTACGTCCACCAAGCACGGTTCCATCACGTCCGTACAGGCGGTTTACGTCCCGGCGGACGACCTGACCGACCCGGCACCGGCAACCACGTTCGCGCATCTCGATGCAACGACGGTTCTGAGCCGTTCCATCGCATCGCAGGGGATTTATCCGGCGGTCGACCCGCTCGAATCCACATCCCGTATCCTCACGCCCGAAGTGGTCGGCGAGGAACACTATCAGGTGGCGCGCAGCGTTCAGCAGATTCTCCAGCGGTATAACGAACTGCAGGACATCATCGCCATCATGGGTATTGACGAACTGTCCGAAGAGGACAAGCTGACGGTATCCCGCGCGAGAAAGATTCAGCGGTTCCTGTCGCAGTCGTTCAGCGTTGCGGAACAGTTCAACGGCATTCCCGGAAAGTATGTCCCGCTGAAGGAAACGATCCGTGGTTTCAAGGAGATCATCGAAGGACGCTGCGATGCTCTTCCGGAAAGCGCGTTCCTGTTCGTCGGCGGCATTGACGAAGCGTTCGAAAATGCGAAGAGAGCGTAACGCGGTCAGGAGGGAAACATGAATACCTTCAAACTGCAGATCGCCGCTCCCGACGGGATGCGCTACGACGGCGACGCCGTGCAGATCTCCGTCCGGGGGATCGAAGGCGACCTCGCAATTCTCGCGGGACATATCCCGTTCGTGACAGCGCTGAAATCCGGCGAATGCCGTGTCTACACGGAAGACGAAAAGACGATCCGGCGTGCCAACTGTTCCGGCGGCATGCTGATGGTCAGCAAGGACTGCGTAAGACTGCTGTCGTCGGATTTTACTTGGGAAAAGGAATAAAAGAGAAAAACGGCATGGAGTTTGAAATTCCATGCCGTTTTTTAGTTATTTTGAAGAGTTGATATAGGTATTAAGCATTGTCCATAATTTGATTTCTTCTGCGTTTTTTGCAGTTTTGGCAGCTTGGAGCGCAGTTTGAGCGGCAGCAATCGCGCTTTGTTCAGCAGCGGCTTCCATTGCAGCAGTGTGACGATAATTGTCGTATTCATGTACAGCTTCTTTCATATTATCAACATGACCGTTGCGGAAGAAGTAAATTAGCTTTTCAACAATATAAGCTTTACGGTAATCTGACGGAATGAGCGACTTAGTTAATAAGCTTTCGGGGGAGTTCAAAAGTTCTTGGATTTCTTTGAATTCTACTTTTGCTTTTTCTTGAGAAGAAGATATTAAAGCGGTTAATGTAGAAATTTCCTGATTGTTTTTCTGAGTATACACAATAATAATTAGAACAGAAAGAATTGTTGAAATAATAACATCGATTATACAAGCTAAAGGTGTATTGGCGGAAGATAAGATACCTGCTACAAGTCCTGCGGAAACGAAAAACATTGGAATTAATGCTGTAATCCATATTTTTATAAATAATACGATTTGATTATTTATAGAAAGAGCATCTTGAAGTTTAAATATTTTTGAATTCCAATCTGAAATATCTCTTTGATCTGCAGAAAAGCATTTGATTTTTTCTTCAAGGGTTATGAGGAACGAATGACATGTTTTTAGATTAGAGAGGAGTTCGCTGTTCATAAAAGGTTCCTTCCTGAATATATGTAATAGTATTGCAAATTGATATCATATTGTAACATATAATGCCGTGATTTGTCAAGCTATAATCAAGATATACTATAACAAATCTTGAAAGGCAGACCACATGAACAACGAGCCTTTACGAATCAAAAAACGTGGAGAAGACGGCAACAGAGTAATCACCGTCCGCATCCGCGAAGATACCCTCGAAAAACTTGACAAAATCGCCGCCGAAAGCAACTATTCCCGTAACGAACTCATCAACCTTATCCTGAGCCACGGTGTCAAGAACATTATCATCGAAGAAGATAAATAAAAAAGTGCAGATTCGGAAAAACAGAGCGGCTGTAAAACATACAGCAATTTCGTTTCTCCAAATCTGCACTTTCTTTGTCTGTCTTATTCGTTTAAAGTTTTTTGGAAAGGGTGTGGGGAAACCTTTTTGCGGAGTTCACGAAGTGAATCTCCAGGTTTCCCCACATAAATTAATTATTCATCGTCTTCAACCTTAGCTTCTGCGATGACCTTCTGAGCAACGGCTGCCGGAACTTCTTCGTAACGGTCTACGATGAAGTCGTACTTGCCGCGGCCCTGGGACATAGCGCGGAGAGCGATGGTGTAGTCGGTCATTTCTGCCTTCGGAACGTCTGCTTCAACTA
>JAFQLN010000075.1 GCA_017414585.1 Clostridia bacterium
AAGCAAAAAAGGAACTTTTTGGATGTCTTGGGTGTTTCGAGCTTTGCGAAGCTCGACTTAGGGTTTCACCCTAAGAACCCACCAACTTTTGAAAAAGTTGGATCAAAACTTTTCTACTTGCGACAGTTCCCTGTGTCACACAGGCGGCAGGTCCTTTTTGCTTTTATGTACCGGATTCTGCGCATAAAAAAACTCCCCGTATCAGGGAGCTTTTTTCGGATTCAGGATTCCGTACCATTATTTTCTTCACGCAGGCGCATCAGATAGGCATATGCTTCCTCAGCTGCGGAGGCGGCATCGGGGGTGTAGCAGTCCGCGCCGATTTTTTCGCAGAATTCCTCCGTGATGGGCGCGCCGCCGACCAGGATGCAGACCTGATCACGGATTCCGGCTTCTTTCGCGCATTCGACGATTCTTGCCATTTCCCCCATGGTGGTTGTCAGCAGAGCGGAGCAGCAGATCAGCTGTGCACCGTACTCCTTTGCCGCCTCGATGAATCGTTCTGCCGGCACATCAATCCCGAGATCAATCACCGTGATGCCCTTTCCTTCGAGCAGCATTTTCACGAGATTCTTCCCGACGTCATGCAGGTCTCCGCGCACAGTCCCGACCACGGCAGTCCCCGGCGAAGGAAGCTCACTGCACAGCAGCCGCGAACGGATCAGGGACAGCGCAATATTCATCGCACGTACCGCCATCAGTACTTCCGGAACGTACACTTCTTCGTTTCTGAATTGTTTGCTGATTTCATTCATCCCGGGAAGCAGACCTTTTTCAAGCACTTCCAGCGGGTCACACCCTTGTTCAAGAGCCGTATGCACCGCATCGCGCAGATCCTTTGCTTTTCCGGTTTCCACCAGCTTCTGTATTTCCTCAAACTGAACCATATGCGTTTTCTTCTTCCGAAATCCAGATTTTCATGTTCCAATTTTAATACAAAGCCTCTCCAATGTCAAGGGATCGGCTGATATTTGAACAGGTTTTATTTTCTGGCTGTTACCATTCCGCCTGCACGCGCTTGGAAAACAGTGTATCATGGTTGATGCAGGTATAAAACTTGCTTCGGATGCGGTCGTAGTCGGAAAGATTCATGCCGAGCAGCCACATCAGTTTGGTAATCGTCGCTTCAAAGGTCATGTCATACGCTTCGATGAGCTTGAAGTCCTCTTTGACCTTCTTGCCGACTTCGTACACGGTCATGTGACTGCCCTCGTTCGCTACCTGTGTGGTCATAACGACAAATTTGCCGCAGTCCGCCCATTTCTCCATTTCAGCATAAAATGCTTCCAGCAGATGCTGCGGAATGCCGCCGACACCGAAACTCTCCATCACGATGCAGTCATACTGGGAAAAGAGGTAGGAGAGAATATCCGGCTTCATTCCCGGAATGAGCTTCAGCGTACAGACGCTCTCGCGCATTTCGTAGTAAAAATGCACATCCCCCTGTATGGGAATCTCCGGCAGGTAACGGATGATCATTCCGTCCTGAATAACGGCGGGAAACGGATAGTTGAGACTGGAGAAGGCGTTGAAGCTCTTGGCGCGTTCTTTTCTGGCGCGGGTTCCGACAATCACTTTCCCGTCGAACACGATATTGACATTCTGCGATGCGTCGTCCGCGGCATAAATGAAGCTGTCGAGGAGGTTTGATTTTGCGTCGGTCACATCCATGTTGATCGGCTTCTGTGCGCCGGTGACGACAATGGGCTTGGCGCTGTTCTGGATCATATAGGAAAGCGCAGCCGCCGTATACGCGAGCGTGTCCGTTCCGTGACAGATCACAAACCCGTCGTACTGATAGTAATTCTCTTCCACGGCGCGCACCATGAGCTTCCAGTGTGCCGGTGTAACATTGGTGCTGTCGATATTGCAGACCTGCAGTGTTTCTACCGCACACACATCCCTGACAGCGGGAATATAGGCAAGAATATCCGCCGGCGTGAGTCCCGGTGCGAGTCCGTCTGCCGTTTGTCTGGACGCAATGGTTCCGCCCGTGCCGATCATCAGAATTTTCTTCATGGCAATAAAATATCTCCTGTTTTGTCTTCCGGATACAGTATAGCAAATTCCGGCTGAAAAATCAAGACAGGAGATCATTTTGTTCGGGATGCGCTCATTTACCCGTGCAGAATCTTTGTGTAATTCAGGAAAAAATCGCTGCAGCGCACCTTGTACGCATATTCGCAGTTTCCGCATTTTTCGTATTTTTTCAGCACATCCGCGTCGTACCACGGGTGGTAGATCCGGCTTTCTTCCCGATAGGAAAAAGGAATCCGTTCCCCGAAGGAGGAGTACGGGCAGAGGGCATCATCGTACAGCAGGGGATAGACATAGTCCTCCCCGTCAATCGTCTGCTGCACGAACAGCCAGTACCCTTCATCCAGTGAACCGTGTGCCCTGTCGTCCGGGTCAGCAATCACGAGCAGATCCATGGACGCACGCAGACGCGGTAAGCCGTAATACTGCCGCTTCGGTGTACCCGGATAGTATGCGGTCACTTCGGCAGTCACGCCGTTCTCATCCTTGAGGACAAAGCGGTACTCGGAACGCCTTCTGACGCTGTCCGCACGGAGAAAATCGACATCTGCGATTTCGTATATCTCAGCCCCTTCTCCAAGCTGCATATGTCTGCCGCTGAAATAATCATATTCAACCACGGCACCGACACGCTGACCGGGGACAATCCATAGCTGACCGATGAAAAAGACGCAGAGAAATCCGGTCAGAAGAAGTGCGCCCGCAAGCACGGACAAGAGAATCCGTTTTTTCTTCATCCCTCTCCCTCCGAAAAATCAAGCAGAGTACCCTCCGCCGTGTTCCAGCAGAAATGCGCGCCGCTCCGGATGGAACCGTCTCTTTCATCCGCACGGAGCCGGATTCCATAGACATAATCCCCTTCAACGGTATAGTTTATGAAGAACAGTCCTTCGGGGAGCGCATATTCCCGCAGTTCTCCCGAAGCAAGATCAAGACGGTACAGGATATTCTGCCCGCGCACGGCAATCTCCCCGGTGTATTTTTCGTATGTGGTTTCCTTTGCGCCGCCGAACACAATGTCCTCGCCGTACTGCCGGAACCAGACTGCTCCGTTTGACGCTGTAATCCAGCGGACAGTCATCCCGGCAGGCGGTTCGTACAGCACCGTGACTTTTTCTGTACCGGGATCACAGGCATACAGAATGCCGCCCGCGTTCCAGTAAAGAAGCCCGGCTTCCCTGTCGGCGTACAGCATCACATCCGCTGTCTGCGCAATCTGCCGTACATCCGAAAAATCCGATGCACAGGAGTGAAGCGTTCCGTTTTCGATATAGAAAATCCGCTCTCCGAGAAGGGCAAACGAGGTGACGATTTTCTCTTCCTCTTCCCCGCACGGCTGTGCACAGCGATTTCTGCCGTCCATATCCATCGCATGAAGAATACACTGCCCTTCCCCGATCTGTTCGAGAAAGACGATCTTCTCCCCGTCGGTATCCATGCCGAGAATCATATTGCCGCTGTTCTGGTACAGCACTTTTCCCGCCTGTCCGGTGAGGTCACTCGAACAGATGCGGTACTTCCGTTCGTGGATTCTGTCCGCTTCGCTGAGATTTTTGACGACGTCCCACCAGAAAAGCCGCTCCCCGCTCTGCTTCGGTACACCGCTGAAAATGCAGTAACGGAAAACGCAGTCCGAACTCAGTCCATGCGTGCAGAGCGGATCGGCGCAGACATACGTGGTCTGTCCCGTTGCGGGATTATATGCCGAAAGTCTGTCGTCGTCAAGGAAGAAGAATCCCCGCTGTCCGCTGCGCAGAAGGGATGTTTCGCTGTGCGATACGGCGGACGCTTCCCATGTATATGCTCCCATCTCCCGGATGCTGTCCGTCTTCGGCACATCCTCATAGACATACGGCGTCCGGGTGCAGGCAGTCAGGAGAAGCGGCAAAAGAAGCAGCGCTGTTTTTTTCATTCATACCTCCGGATATTTTCTGTAGCAGGCAGTTTCTCCCGTATCGGTGCGGTACACAATCCAGCCGTAGTCGGTTTTGTAATTGTATATCGTTCCCCAGCGGATGCTTTCGTCAGCGGTATAGTTTTCGTAGTCCACATTCGTATATCCGACAACCACCGCATCGCCGACCTTGTCGATTTTCCACCAGTCGAGATTCATTTGCGGATCTTCGTACACCTTTTCTTCTTCTCCGGTTTTAAGATTCCGTCTCCAGAGAATGCCGCCGGTGGTGTTCATCCGATCTTCCTTATCGTTCAGATCATAGCCGAGTACGGGCGGATTGTCGATCTGCCTGGTGAAATATTCGTAATCTCCAACCGCCACGGAAGAAACCATCTGTAAAATCTCAAAATCCTTTTCTTCCTTTTCCGTGATTTTTCCGCTGGCGAGATCAATTTTCCACGTCAGCTCCGCTTCGGAAAAGTGAATGTATGCGTATTCGCCTTCATGTCTGGTCATATATCCCATGTTCGGCCACGGCGCGAGAACTTCCACCCTTGCGTTCACGGCATCATACCGGCAGAAGGACATTTCAAAATCCTGCTGCATCCCCCACATATCAGCCGTCGAGTAGTAGAACCATCCGTCGTAAAACCAACCGGGACCGGTAAAATTATAGTCCTTCAGAGGACAGCTGCTGTCATAGGTGTGAAAACAGAGCGGGTCGGTGCACAGCGGCGTGATATCCCCCGTCAGGACATTGAGCTTGGCGGGAATGGCGGTTCTGCCGAAATCCCCCTCGATCATATAGTCCGAAAATACAAGATAGATATCGTCAAAATCGCGTTTTTCCTCCCCGCAGCCTGTGAGCCATCCTGTGAAAAGCATCAGCACCGTCCATAAAAGAACCGTTTTCTTCATCC
Source organism: Clostridia bacterium (assembly GCA_017414585.1). The sequence goes on from JAFQLN010000075.1 coordinate 4,855, forward strand.
GACCACCTCGATTTCCATCACTTCTCCGGTTGTAAGATCTATGCGCAGCATGGTGCAGGTTTTTTTGCCGTTGATTGCTGCGGAGTTATGGTGATCTCCGTCTTCAAAAACGCCGTCCCCGTCCGCATCGGTCCACCAGTTATATGTGCAGTAGAAGTAATTGCCGACGACAATGCTTGCGACAGGACGCACGCTTTCCCATTCTCCCGAGAAGGTATAGACCACCGTATCCTCCGAACCGTCGTGCAGGCAGCGGTGGATTTCTCCGCCCGGCAGAATCACTTCCTGCGCCCCGTAGCCCGATACGCGCGCTTTGCCAAGGTTTGTATCTTCCCCGGCGAGGTAGTAGAGATACTTTTCCGTCATATGAAAGCTGTAGCCGAGCGCAGTTTTGTCAATCACCGTTTCTGTTTCGCCGCCGTTGAGAGGTACACGCATGACCGTGCGGTTTTCGGAATCCCAGCGGTAGAGATACTCCCCGTCCCATTTGAAATTGCTGTAGCCGTTGAATACGCCGGAGAGGTGCTCTGTCCGGTTTTCGCCGTTCTTATCGAGGGAGAAGATACCGTCAGTCCCCTGAAAATAGATTCTGTCCTCCCAGAGAAAGAGCGGGTATGCGCTCATAATCGGCACAGGATCTCCGTTTTCGTCCGTCTGTGCACCGAACCAGCTCCATTCACCGGTGACGAGATTCATTTTGAGCAGTCCCCACTCGCCCCATCCATCCACGGAGGTTTCGGGATCGTACACCAGTCCGTTGTAATACCGCCAGTCTCCGTCGTACAGTTCATTGGAAAAACCGGTCCCCACACCGTAGGATTCGAGTGTTTTCACCTTCATCGTTTCGCGGTTGAGCAGAACGAAATCGCTGGTGCGTTCCCAGTCCGTCACTGTGCCGGTCACATCGGTAATCGGTTCCGAAAAACTTCTGTAAAAGCAGAGGTCGCCGCTGTCGGTGATGTAGAAGGTCGAGGAAATCCCCCGCAGCGGACACTCCGCCGTATCATGCTTGCAGACCGGATCGGTGCAGAGGCAGGTGACGTTGCCCGTTTCGACATTATAGCGGTAGATCGGCTGATCTCCCGGATCGATATACAGATACCCGTCGCGGTACTGCAGATCGCTGATCGTCTGCGCGTGGTATTCCGGTGTCATGTCATCGGAATGGGTATAGGAAAAGTTCTGTGCCGTTTTGCCCCCGCTTTCGTCCGCATCCAGGTAGTACAGTCCGTTCTCCTGTGCACAGGACGACAGAAGGAGCACGGCGGCAAGCAGTACAATACTTTTTTTCATTCGTTATTCTCCGATCTTGGTCAGTTCTCCCGTCGGGACGGAAATTCTCGTAACAGCGGATTCTCTGAACTGGTCGCCGGCCACAAAGACACCGTCTCCGTCCGAGTCCTTCCAACCGCCGATATAGCCGTAAACCGCATCGCCGCAGACTGTCCAGTTATGGAGGCGGCAGGAGGCAAGGTCTCCGTCAAAGAGGAACACGAGTTCATCTTCCGATCCGTCATGGCGGCAGCGGCGCAGTTCCCCGCCGAGGAGCGTCACTTCCTGTGCGGCATACCCGGGAATATCCGCTTTTCCGAGCGTGACTTTTTCCCCGATTTCGTAGTAAATGTAGTTTTTCGTGATCAGATAACCGTACGTCTCGCTCAGAACAGGGATGCCGAGACGCTCTTCTTCCCCGTTTTCGAGCGCACGCCGGCACAGTTCACCGTCATTCACATAGTATACGTGCGTGCCGTTTGTCTTCATCCGACCGGCTACAGGAGAGAAGATATGCTCTTTTCTGTCCCCTCCGTCAACGGCAACGGAGTACAGACTCTCTGCATCCGAAAGATACAGCCGCCCGCCGAGGGTGAAGCCGATTCCCGTAAATGCCTCGCTCTTTTCCGTCACGGATACAGGTTCGTCTTCCCGGTAGTCCCTGTACATCACCGCATAGGAATAGCTGTCCGTTTCTTCGTCGTAAAACTGTCCTTCCCAGAAGTATCCGTTTTCCGTATAGAGTTCAGGTCCGATCAGTCCGCCGTTGTCGTAGGATTCAAGTACGGTCATCTTTCCGTCCGCAGGGGTATACAGACACTTCTGCATGATGCGCTCGTACTCATTCATCGGCGTACTCTTGTCATCCGAGATTTGAAGCCACCGCCAATACTGGATTTTCCCGTCCGGACGGACATTCCAGTTTCCCAGCATAACGCCGAGCAGCGGACAGTCCTCATTCAGATGGGAGCAGAGCGGGTCGGGACAGACTGCCGTGATGTTGCCGGTTTCACAGTTATAGCGCATAAGTGTTCTCGCTCCGCCGGGAGAAGTCACCATGATCCGTCCTTCTTTCTGTTTGTCCAGAGCCCGCTCGAAGTAGATGTACCCGCCCATGGACTGCAGACGATCCCCGGAACCGATGGTGTTGTACGGTACGGGACAATCTCCGTTGTACGGTATGGAACCGTCTTTGTCCGTCTGCGGCGTTCCGTTGCAGGAAACAAGCAGAAGCATGGTCAGAAGCAGAGATATACAGCGTTTTTTCATGGCGTGATTTCTCCTTTCACCGTCACAGTACCGTCGTCGTGCAGTTCGAGTTTATAGAACGAGCGGTCACGTTCGCCCGTTTCGGCATAGGCGGGATAGTCCGTCAGCTGTGCAATCGCGTATCCGGCGGAGTATCCGTAAAATTCGATATCGGCGTCGGCTTTCCACGTCATGCTTTCCCCGGATACCGGATCGAGCCGCACCAGTTCTCCCGTGGTCTTCGCGTAGATATCCAGCGGGGCTTCCTCGATGCCGTTAAAAGCCATGACCGTTCCGTAATAGATGAGATCGGCGGGCGTGTACCAGAGGAAGCCGTCGAAAAAGCGCACGCCCCATGTGTTTTCCGCCAGCAGGGTACAGCTTCCGTCGTCCTCGTACCGGTAGACATCGGAGGAAGTAAACGGCGTGCCTTCCCGTGTTGTGCGGGTGGTGCCTTTGGCAAGGATGTATACGTCTCCGGCATAGAGGACGGTCTGCACCACGCCTTTGCCATCCGGACTGATGACTGTGGATTCCCCGCTTACGGAATTGTAGATTTCGCATACGGGCACTTGTGCATTGGTATCGGTAAGGAAGAAGCGCTCACCGTCTGTGACAAAAACGGTCGATACGGGGAAATCGCGGTCGAGCACTTCCTCGGGTGCACTGCGGGTCTTTTTCACGCGCATGATGCGGAAAACTTCATCCGTTTCCCGGTCGGGGTCAAGGTAGCGGTTCTGTTTGTAGTAGACATACTCCCCAGCCGCGCAGAACGGCAGTCCCGCCAAAGCGCCCGTGGTTTCGTATTCGACCAGCTTTGTCATGTTGTCCGGTTCTGTGGGATCGAAGGAATAGATCGTGCGCATCATCGGCGCCTGCTGCCCTGTTTTGCTGTGGTACTCGATCCCCGGGCGCTGGTCATAAACATCCATGAACACCCGCTCCCCGTCGGTCTGGTACCAGTTATTCGCAAAGAACCACGTGCTTTCGGGACAGGTTTCATCGAATTTGTCATGCGTGCAGAGCGGATCGCGGCACAGGCTGTAGTCCGTGTCGAGCGCGCCGTGCATCACACGATCCCAGTCGTTGAGAAAGAGCAGATCATTGACAGAACAGTACAGATTGGCGTTGGAGTAATTGCCCGTGTCAGCCGCCTGCTCCGTACATCCGCAAACCATGCACAGCAGAAGGAAGGCGAGCAGAATGGTCAGGTATTTTTTCATGGGAAACTCCTTTCGTATGCATCACTTCACAAACATTCTCCGTGCCGAAATCATCATGGCACCGACTGCCGCTCCCGCCGCTGCAATCCACAAGGCAAGCATAGCCCAGCCGCTGAAAAAACCTGTATCCATCGACTGCAGAACAAGGGGAGTACCCGCGAGGAGATTGAGGAAATTCACCCTTTCCGCCGCCGCGAGTCCGAATGCCGCGCACAGAGCCGGAAGCAGGGTCAGAATGACTGCCGAGCCGAGAACGGGAATATAGCGGCAGAGCAGTTCGGACAGCGCACACACGAGCATCGCCATGAGCACCGCACCGATGACGCGCAGAAGAAGGAAGAGCGCGAGGTATCCCGCCACCGGAATATTGTAGCCAACGGATGCAAAGATCTGCATGGAGAGAAGCGGTGCGTCCGCGGCGGGCATTTCGTACTGCGTAAAGACGGTGACAACGTCCACAGCCCCCATGAAGCCCGCGAGAATCACGGCAATCATGCCTGCCGAAATCAGTTTCGCCGCAAAGGTCTTTTCGCGCCCGTTTCTCGTAGAGCGGAGAATCTGTGCAAATCCGCCGGACGACGATTTCGAGGCATATTCCGAGGCGAAAGTACCGGTTAGAAGCAGAAGAATGGATGTGTAGAGGAAGAGGTCGGCGTCCTCTGTATAGAGCTTCCGCCATCCGGTATCATAGACGAACCATCCGTCGATTCCGGTCTGTTCCTTCTGTCTGATCAGATATGCCGCGTGTTCTTCAATCCCGGAAAACAGTTCATTGCGGGAGTATGCGTAATTATAGGCGGACAGATACGCCTTGTATTCGTCGAAGTCGATTTCTCCGTTTGCGTATGCCTGCTGCATCTGTGCCTGCTTGGCAATGGTTTCGCTGATGGAAGCCCGTTCTTCTGCGATATATGCGAGCTTTTCTTCCGTAACCGGACCTTCAAGGATGGTCATGTACTCCTTGTAGACGTCATCCGCATAGGAACGGCTGGCAGCGTAGGTGTCGGAGGCATACCATACTTTGATGCACAGAAGAACCGCCAGCACGAAGATGAAGCGCGAGGAGATCAGCGTCTTGAAGCTCTCCGCTGCTGTCAGGGACAGGCTGTAGCTTCTGCGTCTGACCGAACCTGCCTTTGCGCGTTTCAGGGGAATGCGGTAGATAAATATTCTGCGCCATGCGGATACCAGTGCCGCTTTTTTCGTCATAACAGCGGAAAGCAGGCTGTCGAGCCAAAGCGGACGCACTTCCTGTACACCGCGGACATACATCCACGCAGTCAGAACCGAACAGCCGACGAGCAGAACAGTCATCACGCACAGCATGAACGGCACATATCCCGCAACGTGCCCGAAGAGATTCACCGCACGGTAGCGGACAAACAGAGGATTGACTGCCGATACTGCGACAAGATTGAGGTTTTTCGCGGGGCTGGAGCCGTTGATATACTTGAGGGAATATAGCAGAAAGTTCAGTCCGTAGAAGCCGAGTCCCGTGAGATAAATGAGAATATAGTTATAGAGCAAAGTCGAAAGGGTCAATATGATCACGGAGAACACAGCAAAGCTCAGAAGCCGTACACCGATGGTCATGACAAAATACTCACCGACTGTGATCCGGTATGGAGACAGCGCAAAGGTATCGAGTGCCTGCAGAACATTGTGCGGCGAGGAAAAACCGATGCGGATGCCGTAAACCGCCCATGTGCTCATCGTGAACAGAAGAACGAAAACGGAAGACAGAAGAAGCATGGTGAGAATCTTTGCGCACGCTGTCCGCAGTCGTCCGTGTCTTGCCGTGCGGATGATGGGCATGAAGCCGCTCTGCTTTTCCTGTGCAAAAACCAGCGTTCCGAGCATGATGATCATAACCGACAGAAAGACATTGACGAGGTCATAGGAGAAGTATTCGTCCCATCCGCGGGTATATTCCACGCCGATTTTCACATTTTTCTGCGCCAGCTCATAGAGTGCGATGACGCGGAGCTGATATTTGTAGGTAAACGAATTTTCATGAATGCCCATGACGGAAAATTCCGCCAGATTCGCCCGCGCACTGTCCATCACCGACTGCAGAAGCGCAGGATATCCCTTCGCGGCATCGACTGCATCGTACAGCGTACGGAACAGAATGGCGTCGGGGTAGTTCTCGTCCGTGGAATACACATCCGGCATCCGTTCCGTCTGGAAATCATAATCTCCGTTCCGGAAGGCTTCATGCATGAGTGCGTTCTGCTCTTCCTGGAACGCCTTCATTTTTGCGTAATGTGCGTCGCATTCTTCGGGATTTGCAAAATACAGATCGAAAAAGTCCGCTATCATCTGTGCCGGTTCCTGCGCGGCAGAGCTTCTTGACGCTGTATACCATGCTGTTGCGGAGTTGAGCAGGAGCAGGATGACGAGGAACACCCACAGGTAGCGCACGCCGAAGAGCTTTTTGATTTCATAAGCGACAAAATGTCTGTTTTTCTTAGCACCGGCTTGCTTCCATTCGTTCGGATCGTCCGCGGCAAGAATCCATTTGTCGTCGATCTGACCGATTCCGTACCGGAGCTTTTGTGCATTCAGATGATTTTTCATACGGTGTATCCTCCTCTCTCCAGATATACTTTCAGCGCTTTGCGCGTCTTAGCAAGCATTTTGCTGATTTTGTTTTCCTTCAGACCCGATCTCTGTGCGATCGCCTTCACGGAATCCGAATAGAAATACCGCCGGACGAACACAAGCGCCTCCCGCTTCGGCAAAGTTTCGAGGAACGCATCAATCATTCTTCCGATTTCGCGGCTTTCCTCCTCAGCTTCCGACGATGCGATGGTTTCCGACACCGCCGACGATGCGATGCATTCATCCAGTTCCGTCAGGACAGCCGAGCGTTTCTGTGCAGTCTGCTTCTCAAGCTGATGCAGGGCGAGATTGCGGATAATCCGGCAGGCATAGCTTTTGAGGGACAGCGGTTTCTCCGGAGGAATCGAGTTCCAGAGCCGCAGATACAGATCATTCAGACACTCCTCCGCTGTTTCTTCACTGCCGGTGATATCGCGCGCCAGCTTCAGGCAAAGATTCTTATATTGTTTTTCAAATTCACTGATCGCAGACTCTCTGCGCGCCCAGAACAGACCGATAATCTTTTGTTCCAGTATTTCCGTCGACACCATCCGAACCCTCCTTTTCTTCCGTATTCACAGCAGACCGGCATCCGCCCTTCTGCTCTCTGCCCTATATGACCGGGAAACTGTGCATTTCTGCCGCACACGGAAAAATTTATTTTACAAACCGGGAAAGTTATTATTCTATTCAAGTAGTATACCATTTTCACGTTGTATTTTCAAGAACTTGTCCCAAAAAAGAGACGCGCATGGGTTCAGGTACAAAAAAACTGCCGCTGATCCACGGATATGTATGGATCACACGGCAGTTTGCTTTTGTATTCAGTTCTTTCGTTCGCCCTTGCCTATGCGGAAAAACCGCCTGAAAAACGGTACGGCAAACCGCGGGCTCTTCCAGACGACAACTTTCATGAACACGCCTCCTGTAAACGGATTTCATTCACAGGATATGCGTTTTTGGCAGAATGGTGACTATGCATTCATTCCTGTTTCAGCGTCTGCTTGTAACCAGCAGTGCGGCGCCTTCGACCGTGACCGTGGCGTATTCCGCTGTGACTTCGTTGCTGACCGCATACGGTCTCTGACGGACGAGCGTGGCACGATTGAGCGGATATTTGCACCCGTATTCGGTGACGATGCACTGATCGAGCGCGAAGATGGAAAAGTATCCGCCGTCGTTCGGAACTGTGACCGTTTCATCGAGAATGACCTGCACGCTGTTTTCGCCGTCGGTCAGTCTGACACGCACACCCTGCCGGCGCAGATCTTCCAGATAGAACACGTTTGAAATCGAGTGGTCAATACGTCCGCCGGTACCGCCGATGATGGTGATATACCGGCATCCGTTGTCCCGCGCATATTCGCAGGCAAGCATGGTATCAGTCACGTCCTTTTCACAGGCAACGCGGAGGATATTCATTCCCTTCGGCAGTGTGTCGCGGTAGGAATCAAAATCTCCCATTGTGATATCCGGCGTGATGCCGAGCTTCTGTGCGGTTGCATAGCCGCTGTCCGCCGCAATCGTCAGATCGACCGAAACCGGCAGGATCCGTTTCGCAAGTTCGATATTGCAGTATCCGCCGGTGATGACCAAAGCAGTTTTCTTCTTATCCAACATACTCCACCTCCATCATCTTCGTTTCCATTCGGGAATGCTTCTCTGTTCTTCGTATATGCGTACATAGCTGTCGTGCCGCGACTGTGCGATCTCGCCGCGCCGCATTTTTTCCAGTACGGCACAGCCTTCCTCGCAGAGATGCGTGCATTTGGTGTATTTGCACTCTCCGAGGCAGTCCGCAAACTCACGGAAGCTGGATGCCAGCTCGTCATAGGGAAAGAAATCAAACCGCGTGAAGTCGAGCATGGAAAAGCCGGGGGTATCCGCCATCCAGAACGTGCCATCCCCCACCTTGAGCGGATAGATTTCCACGTGCCGGGTTGTATGGCGTCCGCGCTCGGTTTTCTGGCTGACCGTCCCGGTTTTTAAATGCAGATCGGGAAAGAGCGCTGTCATCAGTGTGGATTTTCCCGCACCGGATACACCCGCAAACGCGCCGCTGATATGGCTTCCTTCTTTCACGGATGCGGACAGCGTTTCTATGTACCGGTACAGCGGCTCAATTCCTTCACCGGCCGCACAGCTCAAAAGGAAGACCGTGAAGCCGGCAGTCCGGTAAACCGCAGCCAGTTCTTCTGCGCGTACAGGATCCAGATCCGCTTTATTCACGACGATCACGGTTTCGATCCCGTAGTTTTCCGCAATGACGGTCAGTTTATCCGCGGTGAGCAGATCCGGTTCCGGCGCGGCACAGGGGATGACTGCAAACAGCACATCCAGATTGGCTGCCGGCGGACGGATGAGCAGGCTTCTGCGCGGCAGGATCTCGTCGATGACATAGTTGACCTCAACGCCGTTCTTCTTCTGTTTTTTTACTTCTCTTGCGATATCATCGGACATTTTTTCGTCCGTGCCCGCGGATGGCAGGATGATCACGTCATCGCCGACCGTGGGTGTGATCTGTTCTTTCCGGAACACGCCGCGCGCCCGGCAGAGCAGTTCTTCTTCGGGATGCTCCGCCGTCCGTACGCCGTAAAGTCCGCCGACGCCGCGCGTGATGATGCCGTGTATTCTATCTTCTTTCTTCAAACAGTACCTCTTCCGGTATTCATTCGTTCACTGTGCTGTCTGGTCAGGGCTCGTATCCGGAACCGAAGAAATCGTCTCCGGTAATCACCATGCCGGAAGAAGACGAATCGTCATCCCCTTCCTGCTTGAAGATATTGCCGCTGAACCAGTCGTCATCCTTTTCGCTGCTGTCCTCCGTACTGCTATCAGAGGAATCGGAACCGCTGTCCGTATTTTCATCCTCCTGCGTTTCGTCAGCAGGCTTTTCGGGTTCGGGTTTGGTTTCGGGAACTTCCGGTTCGGCAGGCTTCATGTCCTCTTCTGTGGGGACAGTTGTTCCATCGCCGGCATAGGAAGCACCTCCGGAGATTACAAGATCAATTTCCGTATACTGCGGCACCTGCTGCGTCCACGCTTCCACACTCTGCTCCAGAACCGTTCCGGCAGCGAGATCCGACTTTTCGTAGGTGATTGTTCCCACATCGAGTTTATTTTCCATCAGGACGATATAGGCGCGCGCTTCGCTGAGTCCGACGAAATTCGGAACCGCAGTCTTCACGGCATCCGCACCTTCACTGACGAAAATCGTGACGGTATCTCCTTCGCGGACAATGGAACCGGCTTCGGGATAGGTCCGGATGACATAGCCGATTTCATACACGTCGCTGGGGATGTTTTCAATCTTGACTTCCAGGGACATTTTTCGCAGGGCGGACGCGACAATACGGTAATCGCGCACCGTATAGTCCTCCAATGTGATGAGATGGGGACCTTTGCTGATCTCGAAAGCAATTTTGCATTCCTGTCTGCCGGCGAGCACTTTTCTGGTTTCCCCGGGATGCGGATCCTGCGAAACAATTCTGCCCGCTTCAATGGTATCGTCATAAACATACGTGATATCGGGCATTTCGTACTGTTCACTGCCCGCGAACCACTCTTTCAGCTTCCCTTCATAGGTGGAGTTGATAAAGTTTTCGACGGTTATATCCACATAGTCGTTATTGACGCTGTTGATGAACAGACGGTCGATCATATAGTAACCGGAAATTCCCGCGACAATCAGAAAGGCGAGCGTAACGCCCATGATGATCGGGAACATGGTCCGGCTGGTCTTATGCCGGGGTCTTACAGAACTTTCCTTCTGTTTCTGCTTTTGCTTTGATGTCTTGTTTTCCTTGAAGATAATTTTCGGATTTTCCCGCAGCTTCAGAAGATGACCGAGCATTTCCTCCGCGCTCTGATACCGGGCATCCGGATCCTTTTCCATGGCGCGGGTGATGATTTGGTCAAGTCCTGCGGGAATGTGCGGGTTGATTTCCTTCGGCTGGGGAGCGGTTTCATTGACCTGCATAAGTGCAACGGAAACGGGTGTATCCGCCGTGAACGGCAGTCTGCCCGTCGCCATTTCGTACATCATGGCACCGAGTGCGTACAGGTCGCTGCGCGCGTCGATTTCCCCGCCGGTGACCTGCTCGGGACTGATGTAATACACCGTACCGATCGCTTTGTCGGTCATGGTAACGGTTTCCGAGTTCGGACGCTTGGCAATGCCGAAATCCATCACCTTGATCACGCCGTTTTTGAGCAGCATGATATTCTGCGGCTTAATATCGCGGTGCACGATCCCCTTCTTATGCGCGTGATCGAGCGCACGGAGGATCTGTGTCGTATAGCTGATAATTTCGCGCAGGTTGAGCACTTCTCTGTGCTGCATATAGTTCTTGAGGGTAATGCCCTCGACGAACTCCATAACAATGTATTTGACGTTGTCCCGCACGGATGCGTCGTACACATTGACAATATTCGGATGGGACAGCATGGCAACCGTTCTCGACTCGTTGGTGAAGCGCTTGACGGACTGTTCATCCGATGCAATTTCATCCTTGAGAATCTTGACGGCGACGATCCGGCGCATCAGAAGGTCGGTTGCCTTGAAGACGACCGCCATTCCTCCGATGCCGATGACACGTTCGATCCGGTAGCGGTTGTCGAACACCATTCCGACATATCTTTCAAATATTTCGTTCATTTCGCTTTCTCCGGCAGTTTACACGGACAGGATGACCGCTGTGATATTGTCCAGACCTCCGCGGTCATTGGCACAGTCCACCAACGTTTCGCACGCGCCCTGAATATCGACCGACACGCCGATTTCCGAGACGACTACGCGGATTTCCGATGCTTCCACGTGATTGGTCAGACCGTCCGAGCAAAGTACGGCATAGCTTCCCGTGCTCAGATCGACGGTATAAAGATCGGCGCCGACCGTCTTTTCCGTACCGACTGCGCGGGTGATGATATTCTTGTTTTTCGAGCGCTTGGCTTCGTCCGGGGTCATCTTCCCCATATCGACGAGATACTGTACGTAGGAATGGTCATGGGTCACCTGTGTGATTGCGCCTTCTTTGGTGACGTACAGTCTGCTGTCGCCGACATTGGCAACATAGGCATGCTCTCCCGCGATGACGCAGGCGACAAGCGTCGTACCCATGCCGGACAGTTCCGCGTCGCCGGAGGCTTTGCTGAACACGGCACGGTTCGCCTCTGCAACCGCATCGGAAAGCGTGTCGAGGATTTCATCCTCCGACATTCCGAAGAAAGAGGGATGTTCTGCTTCCCGCTGATCCAGAATACCGGCAAAAGCTTCAGCCGCGAGGGTGCTTGCGACATTGCCGCCGTTGGCTCCGCCCATTCCGTCGCAGACGACAGCAAACAGCACATCGTCGGCATACCTGCGGATAATAAAGTTGTCCTGATTAACGGCACGTCTCTGACCGACATCGGTCTTACCGTAAAATTTCATAGCTATGTCCTAACCCTTCTTCAAATTCTTTGTCCGCAGGACGCCACCCCCACGGACCGGGGATTGTATGCATCATCATCGGGAATATACGGATACTGTTCAGACGTTTTCCGTATCCGTTTTGTTCCCATTTTGTTCAGCGGAACGGATTTCTTCCCGTTCTGCGAGTTTTTTCAGGCGCAGCTGCCCGCACGATGCGTTGATATCGGAACCGAGCGTACGCCGCACTGTTGCATTGACGCCGTTTTGCATCAGCTGTGCCGCAAATTCCTTCGCGCGGACTCTCTCCGGCTTTTTCAGACCCGTTTCCGCGACTTCGTTGAGGAGAATCAGATTCACATGACACGGCGCGCGCATTCCCTTTTTGAGAACGGATGCAAGATGGTCGGCATCCCGGTCCGTGTCGTTTTTCCCGGCGATCAGCGTATATTCAAAGGACACGCGCCGCCCGGTTTTATTGAAGTAGTACCGGCACGCTTCGAGGAGCTGTGCGATTTTATACTTGCGGTTGATCGGCATGAGTTCGCTGCGCTTATCGTCATCCGCAGCATGGAGCGATACGGACAGCGTTACGGGCAGTCCCTCTCCGGCAAGGTCGTAAATGCGCGGCACAAGCCCGCAGGTGGAGAGCGATATATGTCTGAGCCCGATGCCGAGTCCTTTTTCGTCCGATACAAGGCGGAGAAAACGAATGGTATTGTCGTAGTTGTCCAGCGGTTCTCCGATGCCCATCATGACTATACCGTCCACTCGCTCACCCGTATCATGCGTCACGGCGGACACCTGACCGAGAATTTCGGAGGCTGTGAGATTCCGTACCCGGCCGTTCAGTGTAGACGCGCAGAACCTGCATCCCATGGCACATCCCGCCTGCGAAGAGACGCAAAGGCTTGTCCCATGTTCGTAGTGCATGAAAACCGATTCCACACACTCCCCGTCAATGAGGGAAAAAAGGTACTTCTTCGTACCGTCGATTGCGGAAACATATCGTTCTTCAATCTGCGGCAGGCGGTATTCGGCTGTATTTTCGAGCTTTTCCCGGAAAGCTCTCGGGAGATTGGTCATCTCGCTGTAAGGACACCCCTTCGCCATCCACGTATAAAGCTGTCCGGCGCGGTAGGGCTTTTCACCGATGGACGCAACAAACGCCGCCAGTTCCTCCTGCGTCATGGACATAATATCGGGTTTTGCGGTTTGTATTGAATCAAGCATCATGATATTTTATCTGTTTTTCCGTTTCATCTTTGCCGCGAAGAAACCGTCGCAGCCGTCCGTGTGCGGATAGAATGTCCGCATTGCCCCGCCGAGCAGTTCATCTGTCTGCAATTCAAACTCCGTATGTGCGTTCAGGAATGCCCCGACCACCGCTTCGTTTTCCGCACGATTGAGTGTACAGGTAGAATAGACGAGCGTGCCGCCTTCCTTCACATACTGTGCCGCGCCTTCGAGTACGGCAAGCTGAACAGACGGCAGGCGTTCGATTTCATCGAGGTTTTTATAGCGGATATCCGGTTTTTTCGCCAGCACGCCGAGTCCTGAACAGGGAGCGTCGCAGAGTACGCGGTCCGCTTTGCCGATGAGTGATTCATCCGGCTTCCGTGCGTCTCTGGCTTCGGTTTCAAGAATCGTGATTCCGAGCTTCTCTGCGCCTTTTCTGACAAGAGAGAGTTTATTTTTATGCAGATCAAACGAATACAGCACGCCTTCATTGTGCATATCCATTGCCATGGAAAAGCTCTTCCCGCCGGGACACGCACAGGTATCGACAACGGTTTCGCCGGGTTTCGCTCCGACTGCCATGGAAGTGATGCGGGAAGCCGCGTCCTGCACGAACCACAGTCCGTCTTCCACGCCTTTTTTTGCGCTCTCTCCGAAGCTGTCGGTCAGCACCACATCGGGTGCCAGTGCCGAACAGGTTCCGCCGGTCATTTCCGCCGCCTGTTCCGGTGTGATTTTCAGCGTATTCACACGCAGACCGATCGGCGGTTCGCGGTTGACGGCGGTTAGAAAATCGTCGAGTTCGTCCTCTCCCACCGATGCATCGTCTTCGAGCGATGCGGCAAACAGTTTTACCAGATCTTCCGGCACGGAATGTCTGACGGAAAGGAAAGCGATGCGGTCATCTTCCGGGGGCAGTCTGAACTGCTTTCCCGCGCGCAGGAACGACCGCAGGACCGCGTTGACAAATCCCGTTCTCGATCCCGTCACAAGTCCTGCCGTTTCACCGACTGCGGCATGATCCGGGATGCGGTCCATATAAAGAAGCTGGTACAGTCCGAGGCGGATCGCACAGCGCACATCTTCGTCGAGTGCATCCGCGGGCTTGTTTGAATACTGTGCGAGAATATAATCCAAGGTGATCCGCCGCTCGGTAACGCCGTAGACAAGACGTGTGTACAGTGCTTTATCCACGGGGGAAAGATTCGCTTTCTCAAGAGCGGCGTTGATTTCCAGGTTCGCATAACGTCCGTCCCTCTCCACGGCAAGAAGGGAATCCAGCGCAAGAGAACGGGGGGACGCTTTTTTAACATTCTGTTTCATATAACATCCGTTTTACCGGCAGAACCGTTATCTTCGGTTGTTCCGGTTGACAATGGAAATAAGTCTGAGGAGGTTGGCAATCGCCGAAGCCAGTGCGGCAACATAGGTGAGCGCGGCGGCACGGAGAACTTTCCCGGCGGCGTCCACTCCATCGGCAGACAATCCGGATGTTTTCAGTGCGGCGAGTGCTCTCCGGCTTGCGTTGAACTCCACGGGAAGCGTAAGCAGCTGGAATACCACGGTCAGGCTGAAGAGAATGACGCCGACCATGGCAAGGGGACGTGCGGAAAGAAGGATGCCGAGGAGTACCAGCGGCCACGACAGGCTGGATCCGATGTTGGTAACGGGAATGATCGCGGCGCGGAGTCGGATCGGTCCGTATCCGGCTGCATACTGTACGGCGTGTCCCGCTTCATGGGCGGCTACACCGACGGCGGCGGCTGTCCGGACGCTGTGCACGGTTTGTGAAAGACGGATGACATCTGCCCGCGGGTCGTAATGGTCGGTCAGGTCTCCGGCGATCTGTTCGACGCGGACATGGGTAAGTCCGTTGGCATCGAGAATGAGCCGCGCCGCCTGATAACCGGTCATGCCGCGGTCGGAAGCGACTTTGGAGTATTTCGCAAAGGTGGATTTCACGTTATACTGCGCCCACACGGCAAAAAGCAGTGCGGGGAGCAGATAGATGATGGATGAAAAATCAAATCCGTAGTAATAAGGCATGGTTTCTCCTTATAATTGCCGATATTGGCGTACAGGTTCAGTCGTTCTGTGCGCCGAGCATATCTCCCACGCTGATTTTTCTGCCGCGGATGAAGTCTGCCGCAGCCATGCGTTTCTTACCTTCCGGCACCACACCGGTGACAGCGATTTTTCCGCCGCCGCAGGAGATGACAATCTTCCCTTCCCCTGCTGTACCGAGTTCGAGGACTTTTCCGGCTTCTTCGCTGCAGTTTTCATCGACAACGACAGCGTTTGTGAGTTTGAGCAGTTTTCCATCCGGTGTTTTTGTCATGGCATAGGGCATGGGGGAAAGACCGCGGATGAGGTTGACGACATCCCGCGGGGAACGGTTGAAGTCTATGACGGTATCTTCCTTTTCGATCTTTGCCGCGTAGCACACGCCTTCTTCGGGCTGGACTTCACGGGTGACGGTGCCGCTGCTGATTCTGTCGATGGTGAGGCACATGGCTTCGCCTGCAAGAACGGCGAGTTTATCGTGGAGGGTGCCGAAGTCGTCCGTGTCTTCGATGGGGCAGGTGAGTTTGAGGATCATATCCCCGGTGTCGAGTCCTTCCGCCATATACATGGAAGTGATGCCGGTTTGTGTTTCGCCGTTGATGATAGCACGCTGGATCGGTGCGGCGCCGCGGTATTTCGGCAGCAGGGAACCGTGTGCGTTAATACAGCCGTATTTCGGATATTCGAGGACATAGGGCGGCAGAAGTTTGCCGTATGCGGCGACGATGATCAGTTCCGGTTTGAGTTCGTCGAGCACGGACTGAAATGCACCGTCCTTCAGTGTCTGCGGCTGGTAGACGGGGAGGTTATGCTCGAGGGCATACTCCTTGACGGGAGAAAAGACGAACTTCATGCCGCGTCCCTTCTGCTTATCCGTCTGTGTGACGACGCCGACTATTTCGACGCCTTCCTTTTCGTGAACGGCACGGAGGCATTCCTTTGCCAGATCCGGCGTTCCCATAAACAGTATTTTCATAGGTTTCCTTTTGTAGTTAATAATCAGACAGTAATATAATTTACCAAATAATATTGCTGTACTTTTCTCCTTTATCGAGGAGAAAAGTACCAAAAGAGGAACTCTTTCGGATGTCCTGGGTGTTTCGCGATCTGCGGATCGCGACCAGGGACGCTGTCCCTTGGATCCCTGCCAACTTTTGAAAAAGTTGGATCAAAACTTTTAAACTGACAACGTGCAGCTGGAATTTAACCTCTGATTTCTTCGACTTCTTCGGGGGTGAGAAGCCGGACGGTTCTATCAGTGAAGAGGTGTCCGTCGAGGTGGTCAATTTCATGACAGAAGCAGCGTGCGTTGAGATCTTCGCCTTCTACGGTGAATTCCTCCCCTTTACGGTTGAGTGCCTTCACCTTCACCCACTGCGGGCGGTGCGTCAGTCCCCACACATCCGGTACGGACAGGCATCCTTCGACCTCTTCCTGTTCCCCGTCTGTCTCGATGATTTCGGGATTGATCAGTTCGATGATTTCGTCTCCGGTATCCACAACCGCGATTCTGCGCAGAATGCCGACCTGCGGAGCTGCCAGTCCCGCGCCGTTCGCTTCGAGCAGCGTTTCCTTCATGTCATCGAGAAGCTGGAGAATCCGGGGTGTGATTTCGGTAACGGGACGACAGACCTTTCTGAGCGTCGGGTCGCCTTCCTTGACAATATTCAAGATAGCCATATCATGTACCTCTGTATTCTTTCGTATTCATTCTTTTCTATGTTTTTGTCCGATCAGCACGTACGCCGGATCCGTCAGACCGTACTCGGGTTGAGATCCACTGTCACGCTCACACGGGTACTGCTCTTCACGGACGGCAGTGTCCGCGCATACTGAATCGGTGTGGAACGGTTGAACTCGCTCACCAGTTCGGAGAGAAATGCACGGGTCCGCCGGTTCAGTCTGCATTTGATCACAAAGCGCATCCGGCACATATTCTGCACCCGGTAAACAGGCGCTTCAAACGGCCCGTAAATCACAAGCGGAATATCGGGAAATTCCGTCTTGGTATGTTCGACAATCTGTTCGCTCATGCGCTTTGTCACGTGTCCGAGGTAACCTTCGTCCTCACTGGACAGCGTGATCACGGCTATATCGCAGAACGGCGGGAAGCACAGTGCTTTGCGCAGCCGGATTTCGTCTTCGTAGAATTTTGCGTAATCCTGTTCGACCGCACAGCGCAGGACTTCGTTTCCGGGATCGTAGGTCTGGATGACCGCATACCCCGGCACCTCCGCTCTTCCGGCGCGTCCGATCACCTGTGTCAGCATGGCAAAGGTTCGCTCCGCCGCACGGTAGTCGTCCGCCTGAAATGCGCTGTCCGCATTGAGCACGCCGACCGTTGCCACACGGGGAAAATCATGTCCTTTGGTGACCATCTGCGTGCCGAGGAGGATATCTGCCTCCCCTTTGCGGAATTTCGACAGGATGGCTTCATGTGAGAATTTCGCCTGCGTGGTATCGAGATCCATGCGCAGAATCCGCAGATCGGGAAAGAGTGACACGATATCGTCTTCCGCTTTCTGCGTACCGCATCCCATAAAGAGAAAGTGCTCGCTTGCGCAGGTCGGATCGGGACATTTTTCCGGAATCGGGGAACGGTATCCGCAGGTGTGGCAGATGAGATACCCGTTTTCGCGGCGCTCATCCTCCCGGCGGTTGTTTTCGCTGTCCGCATCGTCGGTTTGTGTCCCGCGGTATCCCTTTTTTGCATGATAGGTAAGGGTTACGGAACAGTTCGGACATTTGATACTCTTGCCGCACGAACGGCAGGAGACGTAGTTATTGTAGCCGCGCCGGTTGAGAAACAGAATCGACTGATTCCCTTCCTCTTTGTCACTGTGCAGCCGTTCGGCGAGAAGACTGCCCACGGGAGAGAGATTCCCCCGCTGTGTCTCGCCGCGCATATCGTAAATATCAACTTTCGGCAGAAGTGCGCCGCCATAGCGTTCTTTCAGCTCAACGAGGGTATACACGCCTGTTTTCGCCTTATAGTAGCTGGTTACCGACGGTGTTGCCGAAGCGAGGAGCATCACGGCATTGTGTTCGCCGCAGCGGTACCGGGCGATGTCGTGCGCGTGATATTTCGGCGGCATATCGGATTTGTAGGTATATTCGTGTTCTTCGTCAATGACGATCATGCCGATATCGGGGAGCGGTGCAAATACTGCCGAGCGTGTGCCGACAACCACGGGAGCCAGTCCGTCCCGGATGCGCCGCCATGCGTCATAGCGTTCTCCCGCAGACAGTCCCGAGTGAATCACTGCGATTTTTTCTCCGTACCGGCGCAGGAAAATGCCCACGGTCTGCGGGGTCAGTGCAATTTCCGGCACGAGCATGATCACGCCGCGGTTGTCATCGAGTACCCGGTCGATCGCCGCCATGATGACGTTGGTTTTTCCGGACCCTGTGACGCCGTGGAGCAGTGCCGCTTTCGGTTCGCCGGATTCATACAGAGAAACGATGGTATCGCACGCTCTCTGCTGTTCATCGGAAAGCTGCGGTTTGATATATGTTCCCTGTGCGAGTGATGCCAGTGTCTCCGCACTGAAGGGATTGCGGTAATCTTCTTCGAGCGTAACGGACACATACCCGTATTTCACAAGTGCTGTGAGAGCGGTTCGACCCGCAGCTGCGGAAACGCCGGCTTCCGTATACAGAACGTTTTCCGGCAGTCCTTCCGTTTCACGAATCACACGGAGCAGTTTTTTCTGGTTTTCTCCGCGCAGAGAGTCGTATGCCGTATCATATACGCTGTCCGCTTTTTCTGTCGCCTCGCGGAAAGTGGGGGAAAGCGTAATGATTTTCTTCTGCCGGACAGCGGCTGCATCCCTGACCTGTACGCATTTTTCGCACAGTCCCGCCTTTTCCAGCTCGAGAAGAATCTTCGTACAGTCGAATTCCATCTCTGCCTGCAGATACTGTCTGGTAAATCTGTCCTTCTTCTGTGCCGCCGCATAAACAAGCCGACCGCGATCCCCGACAGAACGCAGTGCGGCTTCGTACTGCTCCGGAAAACCGGCTTCTTCTTTCGGGATCACGCGGTAGTATGTGATGACCTTTGCCATGGCGGATGCGGGAATCACGGAGCGCACCGCATCGCCGAATGTGCAGAGGGTATATTCCTTCATAAAGCGGCAGAGTCCGAGCAGTTCATCGGACAGAATCCGACCTTCCCCGATCACAGCCGCAATGGGCTTGAGCCCTTTTTCGTCCCTGTTTTCCGTTTCGGCGACAATCCCCGTCACTTTACGGTTGCCGCGTCCGAACGGAACCTCCACGACTGTACCGGGCATGACGTCCGCTTCCATCGGCACGGGAATCAGGTAGCTGTATGCCTTATCCGCATGGTACGGAATATCCAGAATGTAAACCTTGGCGGCATTCGCCATACACGTACTCCTTTCGCAGAGGGTTTTTCTTTTTGGTTCTTCTTATTCTTCGTCAGCCGCTTCTTCTGCGGTATTTTCTTCGGCAGTTTCTTCTGCTTCTTCTGCTTCTTCTTTTTCAGCTTCTTCCGCCTTTTCCGCTTCGTCAACGATCTTGAATTCACCGCTGTACAGACCGGAAATTGCGTTCTTGACTGCCTTTTCGTCACGGTATTCACGCTTGATCATGGCGGTGAGAGCGCTCTTCTTTTCGCTTTCCTTGCTGAGCGCGAGCTTTTCTGCCAGTTCCTTCTGGCGCACGTATTCGTCGGTGATGATGCGCGCGCACTTAGCGGTTGCGACAACGAGAGTATAGCGGTTGATCTGTCCGTTATTGGTGAGTTCTCCGATGGAGGGATGAATCATAATGGCACCTTACCTTTCTTTCTGTAAGCCGTTTCAGTTCTTGTCTGTCTTTATTTTTCTTATTCAAAATATTCGTGGATATATTCCATCATCCGCGAGGACTGTCTGTGCTCTGCTTTCATGATCGCCATAATTTCCGCCGCACATTCGTCCGCTTTGCCGGTTTCGTTCACAACGATATAATCGTAGTTGACCGCTTGGGCAATTTCCGCTTTTGCACGGGCAAGCCGCCCCGCAATTACATCTTCCGTTTCCGTACCCCGACCGCGCAGACGTCTTTCCTGTTCTTCCGCGGAAGGAGCAATCAGCATGATCGTCACGCAGCCGTCCCCGAGAAGCCGTCTGACCTGTCCGCCGCCGTCCACTTCAATCTCGAGAAGGACATCCTTCCCTTCAGCCGTAATGCGGCGGACTTCGGACTTGAGCGTGCCGTAGTAGTTGCCGTTGTATTCGGTGTGCTCGAGCACTTCACCCGCTTCGATGAGCGCTTCAAATTCTTCGCGTGTCTTGTAGTAGTAGTTTACCCCTTCTTTTTCACCTTCACGGGGAAGACGCGAAGTTGCCGATACCGAAACCCCTGCCTCGGGATAGATCGCGCGGAGAAGCTCCACGACTGTGCCCTTGCCGCTTCCGGACGGACCGGAAATCACAAATACAAGTCCCTTACTCATTGCTGTCTCCTTCTCCTTCGCTTTCGTCATCCTGCATACCGGTCAGTCTGCCGGCGATGGTTTCGTTCTGGATCGCCGAAAGAATGATGTGGTCGGAATCCATGATCACGATACAGCGGGTTTTTCTGCCGCAGGTACAGTCAATGGCACGTCCGTTATCCTTGGCGTCCTGAATCAGTCTCTTCGCAGGCGCAGATTCGGATGCGATCACCGCAATCACACGCTCCGCATTGATCATATTGTTGAATCCTACGTTGACAAATTTCATATATTCCTCAAATTCCTGTATTTTTCAATCTAACACTTCTGCGAATGCAGGGTTCAAACTCCCCGCCCTTACTCAATATTCTGGATCTGCTCGCGGATCTTTTCCAGTTCCGTCTTCATGTCAACCACCAGATGCGCGATTTCGGCGTTGGCTGCTTTGGAACCGATGGTGTTGATTTCGCGGTTGATTTCCTGAACGAGAAAGTCGAGCTTGCGTCCGACAGCTTCATCTGCACAGAGGATTTCGTCGAGCGCCTTGAAGTGGGAGGAAAGTCGGACAAGTTCTTCGTCAATCGCCGCCTTATCCGCAAATATTGCCGCTTCGGTCAAAATCCGCTGTTCGCTGGTTTCCACATCGAAATCCTTCAAAAGCTGGCGGATGCGCTGTTCGAGCTTCGCGGGATATCCGGCAATGTCCGCCTCGGAAAGCGCCTTCACTTTCTCAGCGGATGCCTTGATATTTTCCGCTTTCTTCTTCAGATCCGCAGCAAGATTTTCCCCTTCCGCCGTGCGCATTCTGTTGTAGCCTTCCACAGCTTCCGCGAGGACCGCACGAATTTCTGCCCAATCGTTTTCCATATCGTCCTCGGGCTTCTTCATCGTGAAAAGATCACGGTTCGACGCAACGCTCATCACGGAAATATCATCCGTAAGTCCGAACGTGTCGCGCAGTTTTTCCAGCGCCGCCAGATACGACTTCGCCGCTTCCGTGTCCAGCATTACTTCCACACCGCGCTGTTCCAGAACGTCCACGCCGATGTAGACTTCCACCTTGCCGCGCGTGATGCCGGCTTCTGCCAGATACGCCTTCACTTTTTCTTCCAGGAATCCGTACATACGCGAAATCCGCACCGAGCAGTCCAGATAACGCGAATTCACACTTTTGATCTCCGCCGTAATGTCGAGCGCATTGTCCGAGGACATCTTCCTCGCGCGCCCGAACGCGGTCATACTTCTGAGCATATGTATATCTCCATCATTCGGATGTTTTATAATTGTTTTTCCGGCTTTCCCGATTCGTCTCCGCTCTGAAAGCACAGATGTGGGATTTTAATCAAAGCCTTCTATCTATTATACAATAAAAAAAGCTCCATTGTCAACGAAACGGAGCTATTTTTATGAAAGCTGTACAGGAATTATTTTCCAATGCCCAGTCTTTTGCGCAATTTCACGATATAAAATGTCACACACACGGTCAGTGCACAGTCAAACAGGACAAAGAACACGGTTCCCAGTACCAGCGTGACCCAATTGAGGGCAAAATACTCATCGCCGAGCAGGAAAACGTGCTGCGCCAGAACAACGCACAGAAGCAGGAGGATATCCAGAAACGAAATTTTCACAAACCACGCAAACAAAGTCCGCATCCGCTCAAAGTAGAGTTTTGCCACCGGATACAGGGCGGAAAAGCAGATATACTCTATCGCGTAAATTTTATTCGGCAGAAGAAGCAGCGCAAGAACCGCCGTTACCGCAGCGTAGATCCACGCCATTTTCGTTCCCGCTTCGATCACAAGAATCATCGTCATCAAGGCACAGACCGCCAGCACCGTCATATCCAGCACTGTCAGTCCGCCGAGGTACAGAAAGGTCAGCGCGAGAGCTGCAAAAACACCGCAGAGTGCCACCTTTTTCGTTGTTTTCATCGAGGATGTCGTTTTCATGAGACCTCCGTTCAGCAGCAGCTGATGATGTCACCGCCGCAGCATTCACAACAGGAATCACAGCAGATCAAAGTTGAGCAGAGACTGCACAGATCGCAGTCGCCCGCCGTGTTTGCAGTCCGGTACGTATTCCCGAAGTTCTGCGAACGCATCCGCATCCGGTTCTTCGCTTCGCGGTATTCCTGATTCGTAGGGTCAAGATAGCACGCAATTTCAATGTAACGCATGGCGTCGTAGTAGTAGCCGCGCTGGGTGAGCAGGCATCCCTTGAGGTAATTCCACTCAGCACCGCGGTCGGATGCAGGGGTGGAGTCAATGACAAGCTCCGCATCCGAATAATGCCCCTCGGATATGAGCCTGCGCACTTCGTAAAACGAGGTTGTGCCGGAAGAAGTATAGGTATGATGGGAAGTGGAAGAACCGGACGCCTTCCCCTGCCGCTCCTTCTGGATGGCTTCATAAGCCTCATTGATTTCCTTCATGATTTCTTCGCTGCCTGCCGCCTGTGCCGATCCCGCGTAATTGTCGGGATGGTACTTGCGCGCAAGCGTGCGGTACGCTTTCTTTACCTCGTCGTCGGTTGCCGTCCGGGGTATGCCCAGCACCTGATATGGATCTCTCATGCAGAATCCTTTCCAGCGGGAATCCCCCGCGTACAGTCATCGGCATTTTTCAGCCGGAAATGGAACCGTTCCGTGCCCCTTCGGTCATGCGGGAATCACGGAAAAGTTCTGATCCTTTCAGACAGGATCGGTTTTATGATTTTCTTCCGTCACGCGCTTCATGGCTTCGGGAAGACCGAGATAGACAATATTTTTTACTATCGGCGTCATGGCATGGTTTGCGTCGAGCTGTTCAGCCGCTTCTCCGAGGATTTCCAGATCAATCGGGAGAGCAGTCCGGATGCTGTCCCGCACCAGAGAAGACATCGTTCCGGTATCGGGATCGAGTGCCAGTTCTCCCCAGCCCTGTGCAAAGGGATTGTACCTGTTTTTCCGAATGTCCTGCGCCATATCGTCCGCGGCGTCGCAGAGGTAGACGAATCTGCCCGTACTTCTGCCGATCACGGCTGCCGTACGCTCTTTGTCCCCCGTCAGCCCGAGAGAAAACAGAAGGGACAGAATATCCCCGAAAACATCTGCCGTTTCGTCCGCTGAGGTACACGCTTCTTTTTCCAGCTGTGTCAGCCGATGAAGCAGTGTCCGGATTTTCTCATCCGTATCCGCGGGAAGCGTTTTTTGTGCCCGTCCGGTCATTGTGGAAAGAAGCGGTGCGGCAAGAAGCGATTTCAGGCGTGCAAAACCGACTTCGTCCTGACGATCGTCGTCGTTTTTCGCCCATGCCAGGAGTGCGCTCACAGCGGCTGTATAGCGGAGTGCGGCATTGTCCGGCATGATACTCCGTTTTTTGAGCGGATGGGCAAGGCAGATATGCTGTTCGGTCTGCGGCGGGATATCCTCCAGAATCATCCGCACCGCTGCGAGGAAAACAAGATCGTAGGAAAGCGTCATGCGCGAAAGCTGTCCCGTCAGGTGTCCCATCGAACGGCACAGCCCGCAGTATGCCGCACGGTATAGTTCATACTGTGCCACTTTCAGCTCCGGCACAAACGGTCTGACATATCCAAACATAAGCGCTCCGCATTTTTCGATATCATATATGTTATCTCAACCGGACAATTTTTACAATAAACTTTTTGTAAATATACTATTAAACTCTGCGGAAGGAAAACGACCTAAATAAGCGAAAAAAGTTTTTCGGAAAAATTTGCAGAAACCTATTGACAAAAGCAGTCCGCTGTGGTATCATATATGAGCGTTCGATGGACAATACCTGCGGGTGTAGTTCAGTGGTAGAATTCCAGCCTTCCAAGCTGGTTATGTGGGTTCGATTCCCATCACCCGCTTACTCTGTTCGCAGAGTTCTGTGCCTTTAGCTCAGCAGGATAGAGCAACTGCCTTCTAAGCAGTAGGTCGAGGGTTCGAATCCCCCAAGGCACGTCACCTGACCGGGGGAAGTCAGTTGAAACAGAAGAGTTCACACCGGATTCTTTTGTTCCTCCGCCATCTGCCCCGTTTTATCGGATGTGCGTTTTTATACGCTGCTTCAAGCAGCGACATATGGTGGTTGTAGCTCAGTTGGTTAGAGCGCCAGGTTGTGGCCCTGGAGGTCGTGGGTTCGACTCCCATCAATCACCCTTCGTTCTACGGCAGATCCCGTGGGACTTTTCTTTTGCAAAAATCGGCTGTTTCCGAATAAACGAACAAAAACGGCGTTCCTGCTTTCCGTCAGGTCAACGCCGTTTTTTATTTCCACAAGTTATTCGGCTGTGAAGGTCAGCCGTTTGTCTTCCTCAGCAATATCGCCGAGCATCCCGAGCAGTGCGTCCGCGTATCCGCCGAGGTTTTCCTTCAGCTTCTGTACTGCGCCGATCCGCACTTCCACAGTTCCCTTCGGCAGCAGATCGCACGTGATCACATCGTACAGGGCATCGAGATTTTTCCCGAACCATGCGGGAAGTTCAAGCTGCTCTCCCATGCATTCAAACAGTTCTTTTTTTGTTCTGATCGTTTCGCCGTTCAGTGTGAGCTTGTACATAATCATTCCTCCCATGCAGAATTATTCTTCTCCGTACAGCAGTTCAAAACTTTCGTAATGGTCGTCCGTATAGTAAATCAGTCCGTCGTTTGAGTAGACAATCCGCTTCGCACCGCGGGAATTTGCGCCGAGTGTGTCAATATCACATTCGTAATACTGCCGTCCCTTCTTCTTAGGAAGCAGTCCTTCGTAATTGCCGAATTTCGATCCGCCGATACACTTCCCTTCTGCGTACCGTTCCACCGATCCGCCTTCCCAGCCGAGATCCTCCGCTTCCGCTTTCGATATGTAGTTCGGCGGGAGCTTGCCGTAGGTGTGGATGTAAAGTGCTACGTTGTCTTTGTCGTCGTAGGAACCGTTTTCGTCAATCGCCGGTTCAGGTTCAGGCTCGGGGGCAGGTTCAGGCTCGGGGGTAGGTTCGGCAGGCTTTTCTGTCTCGGGCGGAGTCTCTTCCTCTTCCTTGTGCACAGGCTCCGTCTCCTGTACATCCGGTATGTCTTCAGGTACCTCTCCGGTGTCTTGGGGCAAATTTTCGACAATCTCCAGTACGATATCGGCTATATCATTGATCGTCTGCTCGTCGCACGAAACAAACGTGAACAGGGACAACAGCAGCGCCGCAGCCAGGAGAAAGGATATTCTTCGTTTCATCTTGCTTTCCTTTCATATGTATGCTGGTCTTTTTTATATTATAACGCAGATTTCCGCACGGGTCAAGTTTCCGCACGAAAAAAAACAGCCGCACCGGAAAAAGTCCGGCACAGCTGTCTGATTTATATCGCTTCGGTAATGATTTCCGCTTCCACATTGACGGAACCGTCGGAACGGAGCGTGCGGATGTAATACACACCGTCACTCTGACCTGTGTAGATTTTGAGCGTTTCCCCGAGAGGCGCTTCGCTGATGAACGAAATCCCCATCGAAATCACGCGCTGTCCCTGCATTCCTTCGTCGAGGTGACTGCACAGAATATCGGGATACCGGGTGTTGTTCATATGTCCGTTCATGTCGATGTCGGCGTATTCCACCGTCCGTTCACCGACCAGACGCAGGTTCACATCTTCGGGAATTTTGAACCGTGCGGGCATATCGAGTTCGAGCATATCATCGGTGCGGTAGTGCAGGTCGAGTTCGTTCACGCGGTGGAGCTTTCTGTCCTGTACGCCGACGAGCGCCCACACGGACACGGCTTCCGCCACAATCGTGCCGTCCCGCAGAATCTGGTAGCAGCGGTTGAACTGCAGTCCGCGGGATTCGCACGCCCAGGACGACACTTCGAGTTTTTCATGGCTGTGAATCGGCGCGTAGGAGCTTAAACGGATGCGGCTGAGAATGAAGGAATATCCTCTCGAAAACAGCTCGTCATAGGAAGGACCGTCCGCTTCCATGGCGCAGTTTGCCGCGTCCTGCATATATTTGAGAAGGTTCGACGCAGAGACTATATTGTTGCAGTCCACGTCGTTTGCGTTAACTTTATATTCTCCGGACCATTTCATTTCTGTATTCCTCACACGATGCGAAAAGAGAAGAGCCGCAGACTCCTCACGGTGTCTTTTCGTCTCTTCTCAGTTTCTCAAAAGTTATCTTGCCTCTGCCATTAAAGGGTGTTTGCGGAGCCGAGAACGTTTGCGATCTTGTGCGCAACCATCTTTCTGACTTCATCACGTGCAACGGTGAGATAGGTTCTGGGGTCAAATACGTCGGGCTGGTGATACATGACGCGGCGGATACCTGCAGTCATTGCGAGACGGATATCGGAGTCGATGTTGATCTTGCAGACTGCGAGGGTTGCAGCGCGGCGGAGCTGTTCTTCCGGAATACCGACTGCGTCCGGGAGCTTGCCGCCGATTTCGTTGATTTCCTTGACGTGTTCCTGAGAAACGGAAGAAGCGCCGTGGAGAACGATCGGGAAGCCCGGGATCTTGACCATGATTTCTTCAAGGATGTCGAAACGGAGCGGCGGGGGAACGAGGATGCCTTCTTCGTTTCTGGTGCACTGTGCGGGAGTGAACTTGTATGCGCCGTGGGAAGTACCGATGGAGATTGCAAGGGAGTCAACGCCGGTGCGTGCTACGAATTCTTCTACTTCTTCGGGCTTGGTGTAGGAGGAGTGTTCGGCAACAACGTCGTCTTCCACGCCTGCGAGCACACCGAGTTCGCCTTCTACAACGACACCGCGTTCGTGTGCGTATTCAACAACCTTCTTGGTAACAGCGATGTTGTCTTCAAAGCTGTGGTGAGAACCGTCGATCATAACGGAAGTGAAGCCGCCGTCGATGCACGCCTTGCAGATTTCAAAGTCTGCGCCGTGGTCGAGGTGAAGTGCGAGGTCGATACCGGAATCAGCGATTGCAGCCTTAGCCAGTGCGAGGAGGTATTCCTGCTTTGCGTACTTTCTTGCGCCTGCAGAAACCTGAAGAATAACGGGGGACTTGAGTTCGCCCGCAGCTTCGGTGATCGCCTGGATGATTTCCATGTTGTTGATATTGAACGCGCCGATTGCATACTTGCCTTCGTATGCCTTCTTGAACATCTCTTTGGTATTTACGAGTGCCATAATGAAGCTCCAATCTGTATATGATATAATTTGAAAACAATAAGAATTGAAAACGGCATTTAGCCTTCTTTAACTCTTATATTTTACCGCAGAACAGCGAAAAAATCAATATCAAAAGATAAATCCACACCCAAATTCCACATTTTTGTGATACCTTGCCGTTTTTTTCGCGCCCCTTTGCATTTCTTTCGTCAAATCGACAAAGCATCCTGCGCAAAGAATGGCAGTCCGGCGAGGCTTTTATTCGCAGTCCATACAGAAAGAGGCGGCTGCTGAAAGATTCTTATTCCCCAAAGACATTCCCAAATCCATATTCTGCCTGAAAGCCAAATAAGGGCAACTCCAAAGAATTACCCTTATTTGAACTTATATTACTTTTTTATAATCATCCCAATCACACGGAGCTCTTACTGCGCTTCGAGCACAATTCCCACACCGTAGCGTCCGCTTGTACGGGAGAACAGGGACAGTCCCGCATCGTCCTGCATGGTGAGCGTCAAAGTAAAGGATTCCTTTTTCTTCAGCTTCAGAAGCAGTGCGGAGGGAACCGTGATATCGCACAGCGTACCGTATGTACCCGCTTCTTCGAGGAGGTTGCTGACGGGCTGATAGTGGTGGGACAGTGCTCCGCGGGAGTCAGCCGGGTCGTCGTCCAGCCAGATATCCCCGCAGGAAATACCGTCAATTTCAACGTGCATTCTGCCGCCCCATTTGCGATCGTCCGTCTGCGGGAAGGAGTTTTTGTTCGCGCCGGGATCGCAGCGGTAGCCGAGCATATAGTTGATATCGACACGTTCATCCGCCGTTTCCGTGGGAATATCATGCGTCATCGGTTCACGGGTAGATGCTTCAAAGACAAGGCGCAGGTTATCCGCAGATGCAAAGCCGGGGATATCCGCCGTTTTGACGGAAGCGGCAAATGTACCCTTGCCCAGACCGCTGATCTTGCCCATCGCAGTGGAAACGGTATGTGCAAAATCGGAGCTGAAATCTGCGGGAGAAAGGACGAGCACATCGCTTCTGCCGCCGGTCACGTCAAAGAGAATGCCGTTCTGCATGATCTTTTCTTCACCGTCGTACAGACCGAAGGAAAGAAGTGCGGTACCGTCGTGTTCGGGAACCGTGAATGTAATCGTGCCTGCCGGGAAGGTACCGTAGCCGGACCATACAAGAGCGATTTCTCCTCCGTCCGCAATGAAGTCTCCGCCGACCGCATCGCTGCAGGTGAGCTGCCAGTCAATTTTCAGCAGTTTTCCGTGGCGTACATCTGTGAAGCTGGAACCGAACAGGGGAACGGTTACGGTTTCGCCCGGCTGCACGGTGGTCATGGGAGCAAAGTCGCAGCCGAGATAGTCCTGGCTGTGCAGGTCCTTCAGCGTCATGCCGTACAGGTCATAGCCGAAGTCCTTGTCGCCGTTGTCGATCTTGTAGTAGCCGTTGAATTCGTTGACGACATCGTGGAACTCCGTGAAAACAAAGCCGCACAGCTTGTCGTGGAGACGGAATTCGTTCATCATATACTTATACTGCCACGAAATATCGCTCTCGCCCGCATTGCCGGTAATCCCCCATACATTGCCGCATTCGCTGTTCATGCACGGCACATCCGCCATGGTATAGCCCTGCTTGTAGTTCGCCTGCGTACCCGGATATGCGGTATCACAGAAGCCGGACACAACCTTCTTAACATTTTCATATCCGTTCGAGTAGAAGTGCCATGTATTTACATCGGTCACGGTATGGTCGCGGTTGCAGACGGAGTTGTCTTCGATCAGACGGGTATCATCGAGTGCACGTGCCTTTTCGCAGCAGCGGACAACCCATTCGGCAGTTTCCGGTCTGTAAACCTTCTTGACAGCACCTTCTTCGTTCTTTTCAAAGTGGAACAGACCCCATGTTTCGTTGAAGATGACCCAGTAGAACAGGGACGGATGGTTCCGGTCGCGCAGAATCTGTTCTTCCATTTCCGCTTCATACTGCACCTGTGTATCCGGCAGCGGTTCACCCCAGAAGCAGGGAATGTCTTCCATGATGAGAAGACCTTCGCGGTCAGCCCAGTAGAGCTTGAGCGGTTCTTCCGCCTTGATGTGGATACGCGCCATATTCACGCCGATGCGCTTCAGACGCAGAATTTCCTCGCGGCAGTCATCGTCGGTCGGAAGGGTGAAAAATCCTTTCGGATTGAAGCTCTGGTCAAGAACGCCGTTGATATAGTACGGCTTGCCGTTGAGGGTGATATAGTTGCGGTTGTTCGCGCCGAACTTGCCTGTGCTGATTTCGCGGATACCGAAATAGGTGGAGATCACATCCGTTCCGAGGGCGATGGTGCCTTCATAAAGATTCGGTTCTTCCGGCGTCCACCACTTCGGTTCGGGTACGGTAAAGGTAATCTGTGCCTTTTCATCCTTCACTTCCGCGGATGCAGTGATTTCACCGAAAGCGGCGGTCACGGTCATACCGTCAGCAGCACCGCAGCAGGTTACATCATACGTTACCGTACCGTCCAGTGCGGTTTTTACGAAGAAGTTGTCCACATACGCTGCCGGACGTGATTCCAGCCACACGGTCTGCCAGATGCCGCGCGCGTTGCCGTAGCCCTGCTTGCCGTAGGTCTGGGACTTTTCGCTCAGGTCTTCGGCGTCCACTTCGATGACATTGTCCCCTTCGCGGTTCCATACGTCGGTTACATCCACATCAAAACGTGCGTATCCGCCCTTGTGTCCGCCGACGACCTTTCCGTTGCAGCGGACTTCGCAGGTATAGTCAACAGCGCCGAAGATCAGCCAAATTCTCTCTCCCGCCGGATTCCACGAAACTGTTTTCCGGTAATAGCCGGTTCCGTCCTTATCTTCGCTCACGCCGGACAGCGGAGAGCCCCACGGATACGGCACTTCGATCGTACCGGCATACGTTTTTTCATTGAGGGAAAACTCCCATGTTCCGTTGAGGTTCAGCCATTCGCTCCGCTCCAGATCGGGCTGGGGGAAGCATTTTTTCTGTACTGCCATCATGTTTATTCCTTTCATTCTTTGAAAGATTTATTTTTCATTATTATAACAGGAATGCACAGCTTCGTCAAGCGCTCTTCGGATATATTCGTCCAAAAACGATTTCATACTGCCGAAAACTCCTTTCGGAAATGTCAGCAGAAAATGCCGCGCCGTTTCCGGGCACCGATGCGTATTTCGGCTGAAATTCTTCGGAATTTATGGGCACAGATCACACAAAAAACATTGCATTGGAGAAAATTTTATGTTATAATGGGTCAACGGAAGCAATCTCCCGAGACTATTTCACATATGAAAGGTGTAAAGATATGGCAAAATCCAGACTCATCGGCGACTATCCGGTTATCGGTATCCGCCCCACAATCGACGGCAGACGCGGTCCTTTGAAGGTTCGTGAATCTCTCGAAGACCAGACCATGGCTATGGCTCACGCAGCCGAAAAGCTCATCACTGAAAATCTCAAGTATTCCAACGGCGAACCCGTAAAGGTTGTTATCGCTGACACCACCATCGGACGTGTTGCGGAAGCTGCTGCCTGCGCTGCAAAGTTCAAGAAGGAAGGCGTTGACATCACCCTTACCGTAACTCCCTGCTGGTGCTACGGTTCCGAAACCATGGACCAGGATCCGAACACCATCAAGGCTGTATGGGGCTTCAACGGTACTGAAAGACCCGGCGCTGTTTACCTCGCATCCGTTCTCGCAACCCACGCACAGAAGGGTCTGC
>JAFQLN010000076.1 GCA_017414585.1 Clostridia bacterium
ACGGGTCAGCTGCATATGGGTCAAGCGCTGGATAATACCCTGCAGGATATTCTGATTCGTTATAAGAGAATGAAGGGATTCTGCACGCTGTGGCTGCCCGGTACCGACCATGCATCCATCGCAACCGAAGCGAAGATCGTTGAAGCAATGCGTAAGGAAGGGCTCACCAAGGAAGACCTCGGAAGAGAAAAGTTCCTTGAAAGAGCATGGGACTGGAAGAAGCAGTACGGCGGAAGAATCATCGAACAGCTCAAAAAGATGGGCTCCTCCTGCGACTGGTCCCGTGAAAGATTCACCCTCGACGAAGGCTGCTCCGCGGCTGTCCGCAAAGTCTTCGCACAGCTTTACGAAAAGGGTCTCATCTACCGCGGCGAACGCATCATCAACTGGTGCCCGCACTGCAAGACCTCCATCTCCAACGCCGAAGTTGACTACGAAGAACAGAACGGTCACTTCTGGCATATCCGCTATCCCCTCGTAGGCGGAGGCGGATACGTCGAAGTCGCCACCACCCGTCCCGAAACCCTCCTCGGCGATACCGCCGTTGCTGTCAACCCGAACGACGAACGCTATAAGGATATGATCGGCAAGTACGTCGTCCTCCCGCTCGTCGGCAGAAGAATCCCGATCGTCGCAGACGAACACGCACAGCTCGATAAGGGGACCGGCTGCGTTAAAATCACCCCCGCACACGACCCCAACGACTTCGAAGTAGGCAGAAGATGTCACCTCCCCATGGAAGTCGTTCTCGATGAATCCGCAAAGATCACCGATAACTACCCGAAGTACGCCGGCATGGACCGCTACGAAGCAAGAAAAGCCATCGTCGAAGACCTGAGAGCCGGCGGCTACCTCGCCGAAATCGAAGATCTCAAGCACGAAGTCGGTACCTGCTACCGCTGCGGCACTACCATCGAACCCATGATCAGCCTGCAGTGGTTCGTCAAGATGGAACCCCTCGCAAAGCCCGCAATCGAAGCTGTCCGCGACGGAAGAATCAAGTTCGTTCCCGAAAGATTCGACAAGAACTACTTCCACTGGATGGAAAATACCCAGGACTGGTGCATCTCCCGTCAGCTCTGGTGGGGTCACAGAATCCCCGCTTACTACTGCGACGACTGCGGTCATACCGTCGTTTCCGCGGACGGATGCGATACCTGCCCGAAGTGCGGCGGTCATATGACGCAGGACCCCGATACGCTTGATACCTGGTTCTCCTCCGCTCTCTGGCCGTTCTCCACAATGGGCTGGCCGGAAGAAACCGAAGACCTTAAATACTTCTACCCCACCAATACCCTCGTAACCGGTTACGATATCATCACCTTCTGGGTATCCAGAATGATCTTCTCCGCTCTCGCATATACCGACCAGATCCCCTTCGATACCGTCCTCATCCACGGTCTTGTCCGCGATGCTCAGGGACGCAAAATGTCGAAATCCCTCGGCAACGGTATCGACCCGCTCGAAATCATCGACAAGTACGGTGCCGACGCGCTCCGGTTCGCCCTCGCAACCGGCAACAGCCCCGGAAACGATATGCGCTTCTCCGATGAAAAGATCGAAGCTGCCCGCAACTTCGCAAACAAGCTCTGGAACGCGGCAAGATTCGTGATGATGAACCTCACCATCGACGAAATCAAGCTGCCTGATACCGATAAGCTGGCTGACGAAGACAAGTGGATTCTCACAAAACTCGAAGAAACCATTCAGAACGTAACCGCCAACCTCGATAAGTACGAAATCGGCGTTGCCCTCTCCTCCATTTACGACTTTGTCTGGGACATCTACTGCGACTGGTACATCGAACTGTCCAAGCCCTCCGTCTCCGCAGGCGGCGAAAGAGGCGAAGCGGCGCAGAACGTCCTCGCGTATGTTCTCAGCGAAATCCTCAAGCTGCTGCATCCCTTCATGCCCTTCATCACCGAAGAAATCTACTCCGGTCTTCCGGGCACCGAAGGCAGCATCATGGTAAAGGATTACCCGGAATACAGCGAATCCCTCGTCTTCACGGCTGAATCCGCATCCATGGCGAAGGTCATTGACGCGATCAAAGCCATCCGCGTACGCCGTGCCGAAATGGGCGTGGTTCCCTCCCGCAAGGCAAAGGTCTACATCGAAACCAAGTACGCGGACGCATTCGCAGGTTCCGCATCCTTCTTTGAAAAGCTGGCGTCCGCTTCCGCTGTCGAAATCGTTGATGCATACGAGGATGATACCGCTGTCCGCATCATCACCGACTCCGCAACCATCCACATCCCGCTCGCAGATATGGTGGACTTTGAAGCGGAACGCAAGCGCCTCGAAACCGAACTGAAAAACGTCGAAGGCGAAATCAAGCGCGCAGAAGGCAAGCTCTCCAACGAAGGCTTCGTCGCACGCGCACCGCAGGCAGTCGTTGACGGTGAAAAGGCAAAGCTCGAAAAGTACAAGGAAAAGAAAGAAAGCATCCTCGCAGCGATTGCTAAGCTGGGTTAAGATGCAGGGGAAGACGTTAGGGGGACACTTTTGAAAAAGTATCCCCCTAAAACCCCCATCAAAACTTTTATACTGTTACAGGGATTTGGGTATTGCAGATTGTTCGTTTTTGAGGGGATTTATATGGGTTTGTGCGCTGACATATCGTGTATCCCATCCGCTGACATTCGATCTGTCCAAAGCCCGAGAAAATTGTTCGTGAGCGGTCAGGGGCCTCTAACCCTGCCCGCCGCTGACATATTGAATACCCCCGATTCCGTAACGGAATTTATTCTATACTTCATTGATCCGGCATTTCTCTTTTCGATCTGCCGGATTACCTTTATTATCAAAAGGAAATACTATGTTACAACTTCCTACCATATTCATCACCGAAAAGGGCGTGCGCCATGCGAAAACCGGGCATCCGTGGGTGTTCGAGGGCGAAGTCGTGCGGCTTGAAGGTGATCCCGAAAACGGTGCGCTTGTCCATGTCTTCTCCGATCCGAAAAACGGCGGCAAGGCAAAGTTCATCGGCACGGGATTCTATAACGAAAACTCCAAAATCCGCGTGCGGCTGATCTCAGCCAATGCGAATGATACCTTCGACGATGCGTTCTGGATGCGCCGGCTGAAATATGCCCTCGACTACAGAAAAACCGTCATGGGGGATGATTTTCATGCCTCCCGCCTCATCTTCGGCGAAGCGGATCAGTTCCCGGGTTTGACGGTGGATCTCTTTGAAGATGTTCTCGTCACCGAAGTGCTGTCCCTTGGGATTGAGAAAATCAAGGATAAGCTGTTCTCCATGCTCATCGAACTGCTTGACGCATACGGCGTGACTGTCCGCGGAATCTATGAGCGCAACGATGCGAAAATCCGCACGCTGGAAGGCATGGAATGCTTCTCGGGCTGGTGGCACGGAGACGACTTTCCCGCAAAACCCGAAGACGGGCACATCACGATCACGGAAAACGGCATTCGCTACGATGTGGACTTCTTTGAAGGACAGAAGACCGGCTTCTTCCTCGACCAGAAATACAACCGTCTCGCCGCCGCAAAGCTGGCAAAGGGCAGAAAAGTCCTCGACTGCTTCACGCACACGGGCGCATTTGCCCTCAACTGTGTGGCAGGCGGAGCAGAACACGTGACTGCGGTGGATATTTCCGCCCTCGCTGTCGAACAGACCAAAAAGAACGCGGAGATGAACCCGCTCGCAGACGATACAATCCCTGACGGCACGTTCGCTGACCGCATGGACTTTCTCTGCACGGACGTATTCGACCTCCTCACGAAGATGGTGAACGAGAAAAAGTGCGCCTACGACTATATCATCCTCGATCCGCCGGCGTTCACCAAGTCCTCCGCAACGGTAAAGGATGCTTACCGCGGGTACAAGGACATCAACTACCGCGCCATGCGTTCCCTTCCCCGGGGAGGCTACCTCGCAACGTGCAGCTGTTCGCACTTCATGCGGGACGAGCTCTTTCAGAAAATGCTGGACGAAGCGGCGAAGGACGCCGGCGTGACTCTGCGTCAGATCGAAGCGCGTGCGCAGTCCCCGGACCATCCCATTCTCCGCAGTGTTCCCGAGACCGACTACCTCAAATTCTACCTGTTCCAGGTGATTTAAGATGATGAAGAAACAGAATTCGCTTGCGTCATCGGCGGCGCTGATGGGCGTGATCATCCTTCTTTCAAAAGTCATGGGACTCTTGCGCGATATTCTCGTAACCGCCAATTTCGGCACCACCGAAGCGGCTGTCGCTTATGAAACGGCGTCAAAACTCCCCGTGACGATTTTCGACTTTGTGCTCGGCGGCGTGGTCACATCGGCGTTCATCCCCATCTACAATGCCATCGCCGTGAAGAAATCGAAAAAGGACGCGCTCGGCTTTGCCTATTCCTACGTCAATCTTGTTCTGATCATCACGCTGTCGATTGCTGTGCTCGGCATGGTATTCGCGCCGGCTCTGGTGAAGTTCATCGCACCCGAACTCTCGGACTCCACGAGTGCCCTTGCCGCTGAACTGACGCGGATCATGTTCCCCATGGTGATCTCGGTGGGACTGGCGTTCTCCTTTGTGGGATTTCTCCAGTCGGAAGGCGAATATAATATCCCCGCGCTCATCAGCCTTGTGTCCAACCTCATCATGGTGGGATACCTCCTGTTCCTGTCGGATTCCTTCGGCATCAAGGGACTTTCCTATGCCATGCTCATCGGCTGGTCGGCACAGGCTGTGGTGCAGATTCCGGCAGTGATCCGGCACGGATTCCGGTACAAGCCGCTCTCGCCCATCAACACGCCCGATATCCGGCACGCGCTCAAAAATACCGTTCCGATTCTGTTGTCCACATGGGTCACGCCGGTGTGCAATCTCATCAATACCAGCATTGCCTCCGGCATCGACAACGGACGCGCCATCACCGCACTCGGCTACGCAAACCGGCTTTACATCATCATTGTCGGCGTATTTTCCTTTGTCGCAACCAATCTTCTGTTCCCCTATTTTGCAAAAGCGGCGGCATCCGGCGACACCGGCGAAAGCGACAGACTCACACGCACATCCGTTAAAATCCTCGTGTTCATCCTCGCGCCCATTTCCGCCGGAATCATCGTGCTTGCGGAACCGTTTGTCTCACTGGTCTTTGAACGACGCGCTTTCACCCCCGCCGATACTGCCATCACAGGCGAAGCCCTGCGGTTTTACGCGGTCGGCATGATTTTCGCAGCGGTATGCGAGGTGCTGACGAAAGCCTTCTTCGCCGTTGAAAAAGCCAAAATTCCCATGACTGCGGCGATTGTTTCCATGGTATTCAACGTCACGCTTCTTCTTGTGGTCGGCGAGCGTCTGGGTGTGGGCGGAATCGCACTGATCTCCGGGCTGTCGGCAGGCGTCAATATGGCTGTAAATCTCATTTTCGCTGTCAGACACCGGATGCTCACGCCGCAGAAGCCGGATATCGCCGATATCGGGAAGTCCCTTGTGTCGGCTGTCCTCATGGGCGCGGCGGTCTATGCCGTATACCGGTTCATGCAGGACAGTGGAAAACTCGCCGCATTTGCACTTCCCACCATCGCCGGTGTGCTTGTGTACGCGGTGCTGGTGACGGTGCTAAGAAGCGAAGAAATGAACGGAATCATCAACAAGGTGAGAGGTAAAAAATGATCAAAGTAATCAATATTCTCTCCGATACCAATATCGGCGGTGCGGGACGGCTTCTCGTCAACTACCTGCACAACTTCGACCGGACGAAAATCGAAGGCAAGGTCATTCTCCCGAAGGACTCCGAGCTGAAGCCGTACGTGGAAGCGGAAGGGTACGAAGTCCTCGAAACGGAATACGGACGGGACAAAAGCTTCGATATGAAAGCCATGCGCGAAATGCAGGCGTTCATCCGGGCATACAAACCCGACATCGTCCACTGCCACTCCGCATTCTCCGGCAGACTGGCGGCGTTTCTCTGCGGCGTTCCGGTGCGGTTTTACACCAGACACTCCGCGTTCCCCCAGCCGAAAAAGCTGACGACCTTCCCCGGCAAACAGCTCAACGGTCTGGTGAACAACACCCTTGCCACGGACATTGTCGCCGTTGCCGAAGCCGCAAAGGACAACCTCACCGACACCGGGGTGAATCCGAAGAAAATCACCGTGATCATCAACGGTGTGGACGAAGTGCGCCGCACAACCGCCGATGAACAGGCAGCATTGAAGCAGTCCCTCGGCATAGCAGATTCCACGTTCGTCTGCGGCATCTCCGCGCGTCTGGAACCGTACAAAGGGCACTCGTACCTGCTCGATACGGCAGCGGAAGTTCTCCGCTCACATCCCGACACTGTCTTCCTCATCATGGGCGGCGGATCGTGCGAAGCGGCGCTGAAGGAGCAGGCGAAGACGCTCGGCATTGCGGAACACGTGATTTTCACCGGATTTCTGCACGACGTCGCGCCGTACTACAACATCCTCGACTGCAATCTCAACTGTTCGTGGGGCACGGAAACCTCCTGCCTTGCGCTGTCCGAGGGGATGAGCGTATCGGTTCCGGCTGTTGCGACGACTTACGGCGGGAATCCGTACATGATCACCGAAGGCATCAACGGCTATCTTGTCCCCGAAAAGGACAGTCACGCCATGGCAGACGCCATTCTGCACATGATCCGCTCCCCTGATGAGCTGGCAGAGCTGAAAAAAGGCGCACGCCGGATGTACGAAGAAAAATTCACGGCATCCGTCATGACCCGTCAGCTGGAAGCGCTGTACGAAGCAGCTGTTCTGCGAGAAAGCCGAACAAAATAACCGAAAAAACAAAATCTCCGTTCTTTCGCGGGCGCAAATCGTCCCAAACGGAGATTTTTTTCGTTTTTCCTATCCTTTTCCCACAGACTTTTCCGCCGCGTTTTTCCCACTTAGCCGGAAGTTTTCCACACAGTTTTCCACAGCCTGTGCAAAACTCACAGAAAGGCATGGCAATCGCCGTACAGTTTCGGAAGAGTCACGGGAGGTTTTCGGCGTTTTTCGTCTGCCGGAGAGGAACGCGCGTTCCCGCAATCCGGTCAAACGGATGTTACAGAGCGATGAAACGGATGTTACGCCGGAATTTTACCACGCAATATCCGCCCATATGGGACAGTGATCGCTTGCGACGATATGTTCCGTCTTTGCCGCTGTCGGAACAGCACCGTTGCCTGTGAAAATATAGTCAATTTTGCAGCGCGGGGCGTTCGACGGGAAGGAAAAGCGTTCATCTTCTGCCATCAGATCGTCGGTGGGCGTGAGGTACTTGTACAGCGGTGCGAGAAGCGGGCTGTCCGGTTGGAGATTGAAGTCGCCCATGACAACAAACGGCAGGCTTTCATCCCGCAGAAGGGCAATCAGTGTCGATGCGGCGTGTTCCGCTTCCGTCGGATTGAGTCCGAAGTGCGTGGAGTAAACCGCAATGCAGTCGGAAAACGGCGAATCGGAGGGAATCTCGATCACGCAGCGGACGATGCAGCGCGGTTCCATATGGCGGGAATCGGCGGGGCTGACCGGATCGGGAATGCGGATGGTCTTCGCTTCCACGATGGGCCAGCGGGAGAGAACCGCGTTTCCGTAGGGGCATTTCCCGCCGACATAGATAGCGCGTCCGAAGTATGCATGATAACCGAGATACGCACCCAGCTCTTCCGCCTGTGCCGTATAGCCTGGATGCGCGCCGCTGCTGTTTCCGCGGACTTCGTTCACGCCGATGATGTCCGCGCCCAGATCGCGCATGACCGCACCGGTTTTCGTCAGGTCGATTTCATCCCCCGGCTTCTGCGAGAGATAAACGTGTCCGTGCTGGATGTTGTAGGTCA
Organism: Clostridia bacterium; assembly: GCA_017414585.1. The sequence continues at coordinate 7,792 of JAFQLN010000076.1, forward strand.
TAATACGGATTTTTTCCATGATACAGTCCTCCTTGTTCTGTCAGAATGATACAAAAATTTCTTCTCCGGTCTTTCCTGCCGCCAGACACACACCGTTTTCGTCTTCGATCACGGTTTCGTCCGCGTCAATCAGAATGGAGAACACTGTTCCGTGTGCGTGAATGCCGCGCAGATACACATGATCCAGTCCTGCGGGAAGGGTGGGTTTCAGCCGGCAGGAAGAAAGTCCCGTCGGCCTCATGTCACAGATCCCTTCCGTGATAACTTTGCAGAACAGCGCGGATTCGCCCGATAGCTGCCGCCGTCCGCCTTCCGGATAGGCTTCGACCGCATAGGGCACCCGTTCGCCGAGCAGACGGTTTGCACTGTAGCGCAGAAGCAGTTCCGACGCCCGTTCAGTATAGCCGGAAGCAAACAGTCCGCGCAGTCCGTAGAGGGTCGAGCGGTCCCAGATCGTTGGGCTGTCCTCGGATGTGAGCATACCGTCCGGTTTCATGAGGAAATCCGAAGTCAGTGCCTGTACTGTTCCCTGTGCACGGTCGTAAATGCCAACGCACAGGGGCATACAGATCCATGAACGGAACAGCTCGCATCCGTCGTGATAGCGGTAGGTGTGCATTCCGTGCAGGTCCGCGCCGAAGAAGGCTTCGATATTCCCGCGCAGTGCATCTGCCAGACGGTCGTATTTGTCCGCTTTCGCTGTGTTTCCAAAGTCCCTCTCGAGATCCGCCGCGCTTCTGTAACCGCCGTAAGCGAGCGTATTCGTGCAGAGGTTGTAGTCGCCGTGGGAGAAGCGTCCTTCCAGTTCGTCCGCATCGGAGAAAATCACACCGTCCGGACCGATCTTCCGTCTGCAGTATTCCGCACACCATTCGACAGCGGGAAGCAGTTCTTCGGCATATTCGCACTTTCCTGCTGCAAGCGCGAACCGTGACGCACCGTAGAGGTACATGGCGGCATCCCCGCGGTCTCCGGCACCGTCCCAGTAGTCGATGCCTTCCGCGATCACGGACGACGGAATTCTTTCATAGCTGTCGCTCATGAACGGCATATACATCCGGTAAGCGTTCATGGATGCTTCCAGTAGGTCTTCGTCTCCGGTGTAGGCAAAGTACGGACCTGCGTATTCGACCTGGTCATTGCACCATGTTGCCGCGTAGTAGGAAAGTCCGCCGGGACCGTGGATAAGACCGTACATCGTATCGAACACGCTCTCACCCGCACGCAGTTTTGCCAGACGGAACATGGTATCGAGCAGATCGTTTCCCGTATCGAGCTGCAGCGGCGCAGTCAGGCGTTCGACTTTGGTTCTGCGGTCGGCGAGTTCGCTTTCGTATATATCCGCCAGCGAGCCGAAATCGCGTTCCTCGTTTGCTGTTCTGCCGGTATAGGCGATGACATACGCGGTGGTTTCACCGGGAGCAAGAACGGCTTTCGGAGCGGTCACGGACACATCGAGGATATTGATCCCCATCGGCCCGCGCTTTTCGTCGATTTTATGGTCGGAGCAGGACAGTGCCAGTGTCACCTCATCACTGCCTCGGTTTTCTGCTGTCACGATTTCATAGACTGCGCGCAGTTCCGCGGAGGGGAAGCAGGTATGCGTAACGGCGAGAGAATCAGCGGCAGTTTCCAGTGTGAGCACACCGTCGATCTGTGCGCGGACAAGGGTTTCACGCACCGCTTCTCCGTTCACGAGGAGTTTCGGCACATCCGCTTCGGGGATTTCCATATGATAGGATGCGTGCGTATTATTCGGGCGCAGGCGCAGTGTCGGAAAGACGGGATGATGCGTGAGGACGAATCCGTTTTCGTCCATGCCGTAGCGCACCACATCCGCGCAGGAAAATCCCGCCATTTCGATGTCGTCGGTGTGCTTCTCACCGGCAGGCACGATCCATTCGATGCCGTTTTTCCCGGGGAGAATATTCCAGCGTTGTTTCATAAAAATCTCCTTTTATGTAATAACCATGTTCGGGTGTATCATGCAGAAATGCGGCAGTTCATACTTATCGGATCGCAATCCCGGCTTTTCTGTACATTTCTTCCAGCGCGTCTGTGTATTTTTCCCGATCCTTTAAAAACGTCAGTCCGTGTCCGGCATTTTCCGACGAAACAAACCAGACGCGGTCATCGTTCTCAGGCATTGCCGCACGGCATTCCAGTGCCATGGCATACGGCACAAAGTCGTCCGCTTCGCCATGCGCAATCAGCACGCACGGTCTGTCCGGTCTCTGCGCCAGCTTCTGCAAAGCCTCCACGGACGATGCGCCTTCCAGATCGTACTTTGCGAGGCACTTTACCCAGAACTTCGCGCCGCAGTAAATCGGGAACGGGGGCAGGTGAAACCACTGGCGCAGCACCTTTTTGCAGATCGCCGCGGGCGTTGTATATCCGCAGTCCGCAATCATCGCCTTGACGTTGTCCGGCAGATCGAGTCCCGCGCTCATCATAACCGTTGCGCCGCCCATGGAAACACCGTCGAAAATCACGGGCAGATTTTCCCACCGCGCTTTCGCGTACTGCGCCCAGCGGACGAGATCGTGCCGCTCTGTGACGCCGAAGCCGATATGACGCCCTTCGCTGTACCCATGTGCCCGGTGGTCAATGAGAAGCATCGAGTATCCATAGGCATAAAACGGTTCGACTGCACAGGAGAAATCGAATATCGGATGGGAGCGGTAGCCGTGCACCATGATGATCAGCCCGACCGGATTTTCGTTCTCAATCAGATGTGCGGACAGCTTCAGTCCGTCGTGCGATTGAATTTCCACAATTTCCTTTGTGTGCGAGCGGATGAATGCCTCCCCGCGGCGGACATTTGCTTTTTCTTCTTCCGTGAAGTAGTCCGGCGGGTTGAATTCTTCCTTCCAGTAATCTTTTTTCTTTTGCCGAACGATGGCAAAGCGGTACATATAATATCCGCCGCCGAACGTGACGAGAAGGAACACACACGCCAGAACAGCGAGGATGATCACAGCAACTTTCATATCAGTTCCTTACCATTTCCAAAAATTCTTCTTCACTGATGACCGGCACGCCCAGTTCCTGCGCTTTTGTGAGTTTGGAACCCGCGTCTTCACCGGCGAGCACGTAGGTCGTCTTCTTCGACACCGAACCGGATGCTTTTCCGCCGTGCGCCTTAATGATCTCCGTTGCCTGCGGGCGTGTCATAGTCGGGAGCGTTCCCGTCAGAACGAAGGTCATGCCCGCGAACTTCTCCGATTTTTCCGTCTGTTCTTCGGCTTCGGGCAGTTCGGTCACCACACCCGCCGCTTTCAGCTTGCCGATCAGGGTGCGTGTTTCGGTAAGTGCAAAGAAATCCGTGATCGTCTTTGCCGTTACGCCGCCGATATCGGGGATTTCCTCCAGTTCCTCCGCCGTGACCTCGAACAGTCTGTCGAGAGAGCGCACATGATTCATAACCGCTTCCGACGCCGCTTCTCCGGTATGGCGGATGCCGAGTGCGTAGAGGAGCTTTGCTGCACCGCGTGTTTTCGATGCTTCCAGTGCGGCAAGCAGATTGTCCGCGGACTTTTCTCCCATGCGCGGGAGAGCGGCAAGGTTTTCTTTCCGGAGGGTATACAGATCCGCCGCGTCGTGAATCTGTCCGTCGTCGATGAGCAGCTTCACCAGTGCCGGGCCGAGTCCGTCGATGTTCATGGCTCCGCGGCTTGCGAAATGGATGATACCGCGTTCCAGCTGTGCGGGGCAGGCGGGATTCTGGCATCTCAATGCGCCGCTTGCCGCTTCGGATTCGTCATCGGCATCGTCTCCGGTATCCCAGAAGAGCTTTTCGCCGCAGGACGGGCAGTTTTCCGGGAAGCGGAACGCCGTTTCGTCCCCCGTCCGCTTTTCCCTGACGGAACCGATGATTTCCGGGATGATATCGCCCGCTTTCTGCACGATAACCGTATCGCCGATGCGGATATCGCGTTCGCGGATGATGTCAATATTGTGAAGCGTCGCCCGGGAAACCGTCGTCCCCGCCAGCCGTACCGGTTCGAGAATCGCCAGCGGCGTCAGCACACCCGTGCGTCCGATGTTTGTTTCGATGGCGAGGAGCTTTGTCTCCTTCTGCTCCGGCGGATACTTGAACGCCGCCGCCCATTTCGGTGTGGACGGATTTTCTCCGAGCAGGGTACGCTGTGTGAGTGCATTGATCTTCACGACCGCCCCATCGATATCATACGGCAGGGATGCGCGCATTTCTCCGATCTCCCGGACGGCGTCGAGAACTGCGTGGTGATCTGCGGTCAGCGTCTGTACGCGGATGGTATGGAAACCGAGGTCAGCCATGCGGGAGATGGTTTCGCCGTGCGTTTCGGGTGCATGACCGTCCGTGTAGAGATCGCCTGCCTGATAGTTGAACACGAAGATATCGAGCTGTGCCGCTGCGGTCTCCTGTGCTTCCAGTCTGCGCAGAGAACCGGCAGCCGCATTTCTCGGATTGGCGAAGAGCTTTTCCCCCGCCGCTTCCTTGGCTTCATTGATAGCTTCAAAAACGGTATGCGGCATATAGACCTCCCCGCGCACGGTCAGACTGAGCGGTTCGGGGAGCGTATGGGGAACGGACGCGATGGTGCGCACGTTTTCCGTGACATTTTCGCCGACTGTTCCGTCCCCGCGTGTTGCGCCGAGGGTCAGTCTGCCGTTTTCGTAGGTCAGCGACACGGACAGCCCGTCGATTTTCGGCTCCACGGAGTAGATGATTTCGTCCCTCTGCACACCTTCTTCGAGCAGGGCGTCCGTCGTGCGTTCGAGGAAAGCGGTCAGCTCCTCTTCGCTGAACACATCGGACAAGCTGCCCATTTTCACGGGATGCGTGACTTTTTCAAACTTCTCCGACGCTTTTCCGCCGACTCTGTGCGTGGGGGATGCCGGATCGTCGAGCGCGGGATACTGCATCTCCAGCTGTTTCAGTTCTTCAAACAGGGCGTCGTATTCGTAGTCGGCAATCTCCGGCGCATCGTGGTTATAGTAAAGGTCAGCCGCGCGGATGATCTGCCTGCGCAGTTTCTGCACGCGGTCGGTTATTTCAACGGGTATTTTTGTTTGATCTGTCATTTTGTTTCACCGTTTTCGTATGTGGTTTCTTTGGATGTATTGTACCATATTTTCTCCGCAAAATCAAGAAAACTGCTGTGTCTTCTCACGGCAACAGCATTTACTTTTATATAAAAATTTGAAGTTGATGCATAGGTGACGGAAATATCCAAAAACCGGTAGGGGAGGGGCTTGCTCCTCCCGCCGAACGATTTGGATAAACCGTATTTTATGATCTTTACGGACGATTTGTTTATAAAATCATGTGCGTACCGGATTCTTTCACGGGAGGAGACAAGCCCCTCCCCTACTTGGAAACGATCGTATATCTTCTGAAACATCGTCAACTTCAAATTTTATTTCCATAACAAATGCTGTTCTGTGCGCATCTTCTTCCATACAATTTACAATCCATCCATTGACTGCGGGGTATCTTTTATAGTATAATGTAGTATTAACAGAAATCTTGTTCCGCATACCAGCGGGAACTCCCCCTGAAAGGAATCCATATGAAAACATTATTACTCGGAAACGAGAGTGTTGCGCGCGGTCTGTACGAAGCCGGCGTGAAATTCATCTCGAGCTATCCCGGAACTCCCTCCACGGAGATCACCGAAAATACCGCCAATTATCCCGAAATGTACTCCGAATGGGCACCGAACGAAAAGGTCGCATTTGAAGCGGCTCTCGGTGCGGCAGTCGGCGGCGGACGTGCCTTCTGCGGCATGAAGCACGTCGGTCTGAACGTCGCGGCTGACCCGCTGTTCGTTGCAGGCTACACCGGCATCGACGGCGGTATGGTGATCGGCGTTGCGGACGACCCGGGTATGCACTCCTCCCAGAACGAACAGGACAGCCGTCATTACGCCATCGCCGCAAAGCTGCCCATGGTCGAACCGGCGAACTCCGCGGAATGCCGTGACTACGTGAAAATCGCGTACGATCTCTCCGAACAGTTCGATACACCCGTCATTCTCCGCCTGACCACCCGTGTAAGCCACAGCCGCTCTCCGGTTGAACTGGGCGAACGCACCGAACACGAAATCAAGGCATACGAAAAGAATCCCGCGAAGTATGTTATGATGCCCGCAAACGCGAAAAAGCGTCACGTTGTGGTCGAAGAACACCTCGCCGCTCTTGCCGAATATGCGGAAAGCTGCCCGCTGAACACCATCGAAGACAACGGTACGGAAATCGGCATCATCACCGCAGGCAACTGCTACAACTACGCGAAGGAAGCCTTTGGCAAGAACGCATCCTACTTCAAGCTGGGTCTGCTCAATCCCCTTCCGAAGCAGGCAATCCTCGATTTCGCAGCAAAATACGAAACCATCATCGTCATCGAAGAACTCGATCCCGTCATCGAAAACCACTGCAGAACCCTCGGTCTCAGCGTCATCGGCAAGGATGTACTTCCCCTCTGCGGCGAATACTCCGAAGAACTGCTCAAAGAAAAGCTCCTCGGCATCGAACCGGATTACTGCGAAATCGGCGACCCGATCCCGATGCGCCCGCCGGTACTCTGCCCCGGATGTCCCCACAGAGGCGTCTTCTACACGCTCTCCAAGCTGAAGCTGCGCGTTTCCGGCGACATCGGCTGCTACACGCTCGGTGCGGTTGCTCCCCTGAACGCCATCGACTCCGTTTACTGCATGGGCGCGTCGATTTCCTCCCTCCACGGTACCTGCAAAGTCCGCGGCGAAGAAGATAAGTACGTTTCCGTCATCGGCGACTCCACCTTCATGCACAGCGGTCTGACCGGACTTGTGAACGTCGTATACAACGGCGGCAACACCACCACCCTGATTCTCGACAACAGCATCACGGGCATGACCGGACATCAGGAAAATCCCCTGACCGGCAAGACCCTCATGGGCACGCCCGCGCCGAATCTGTGTCTCGAAGACATCTGCGCATCCCTCGGCGTATCGAGAGATCACATCCGCGCCGTTGACCCGAACGATCTCAAGGCTCTCGAAGCTGTCATCAAGGAAGAAACCGCGGCTCCGTGTGCTTCCGTTATCATCTGCCGCCGCCCCTGCGCTCTGCTGAAATCCGTCAAGAAGAACCCGCCGCTCAAGGTGGATACGGATAAATGCGTCGGCTGCAAGTCCTGCATGAAGATCGGCTGCCCGTGCATCTCCATCGTCGAAAAGAAAGCTGTCATCGACCAAACCATGTGCGTCGGCTGCGGACTCTGCTCGCAGATGTGCAAACTTGGCGCGCTTTAAACTGCTCTACCGTACGAAATCACGGTATTCTCTACGTAGCTGGCGAGGTCACGAGCTCGCTCCACCATACTCTGAGGGCTTGAACCCCCAATATGGCTGCGCACCAAATCTGCACCGGTCGTGACGGCGCCGCACCCATCACTTTTATACCCCGTATAAAAGTTCTTTGCGGAGCTTTCTTTCAAGAAAGCGACCGTCTCCCCTCCCGTACAATTTGTACGACTCAATCTCTGTAGCAAAGGAAGATTACATATATGTCTAAGAATATTATGATCGTCGGCGTAGGCGGACAGGGTTCCCTTCTCGCGTCGAAGATTCTCGGCAAGGCTGCGATGGATTCCGGACTGGACGTAAAGGTTTCCGAAGTACACGGTATGTCCCAGCGCGGCGGCTCGGTTGTTACCTATGTCCGTTTCGGTGAAGAAGTCTATTCCCCCGTTATCGGCAAGGGGGATGCTGACGTGATCCTCAGCTTTGAGCTTCTGGAAGCGGCACGCTGGCTCCCGAATCTCAAGAACGGCGGCACCATCGTCACCTCTACCCAGCAGATCAATCCCATGCCCGTCATCACCGGCGCGGCTGTATATCCGTCCGAAATCATCTCCGATATGAAGACGCTCGGCGTGGATGTCCGTGCTTTCGATGCACAGGCAATCGCTGAAGAAGCCGGCAACGCCAAAGCATCCAATGTCGCTCTCATCGGTCTCGCGGCTGATGTCCTCGGCTTCGATCACCAGGTTCTGCGCGATGCTGTTGCTGCCTGCGTTCCCGCCAAGGCACTTGAAGTCAACCTCAAGGCGTTTGATCTCGGCGCACAGAAAATCGCTGAAATGTAAAAACCTCCCCCGCCGGATTTTCCCGCACGATCAGGAATCTCCGGCGGTTCATTCCCGTTTTCTCCGATTCTATATTTCCTTTTGAAAGGCTTGCAGCATTGGTGGACTTACTCAGTTTACAGAAAAAATTCATCCTCGCCCACCTGAAAGAAGGCGATACCGCCGTGGATTTCACGATGGGCAACGGATACGATACCGTTTTCCTCTCCCAGACCGTTGGTCCGACCGGTTCGGTCTATGCGTTTGATATTCAGCCGGACGCGCTCCTCTCCACGGAGAAAAACCTGCGCAAAAATAACTGCCCCGACAACTGGCAGCTCATCTGCGCATCGCATCACCGCGCACCCGAATTCATACATACCCCCATCAAAGCCGGTATGTTCAACCTCGGATACCTCCCCGGCGCCGGGCGCAAGCAGGTCACAACCATGCGCTCCACGACCCTTCCGGCTGTCGAAAATGCACTTGCAATGCTCGGTGAGGACGCCGTTCTTCTGGTAGCCGTTTATCCCGGTCATCCCGAAGGCGCTGCGGAAGGCGAGGAACTTTGCAGATACTTCAGCGAAATCTCCCGCTTCAAGTACAGCATTGCGCAGTTTCGGATGCTCAACTCTCCCGAAAGCCCGTTTTTCATCGTCATTGAAACCAAAGCAAACTGACCCTGTCATCCAGTCGAAAGGAGGGATCCCGTGAACCGATCCGGCGGTCCGACAAGACAGCCCCCCCACAATCGTCCGCCGCAGTCCCGCGGGCAGCAGCATCGTCCGCATCCGGGAAATGTTCCGAAGGGTTACGGCAATGCACAGCCGCATAATCCGAACGCACGCCCTTACATCCCTCCGGAGGAACGTGCCCGCAGACAGGCTGCCGCCAGAGCACGCCGTGAAAAAGAACAGCGGCGGCGTGAACAGCAGCTTGCCTACGAACGGAAAATGAAGGAGCGGGAAAAACAAATCCGCCGGCGCGAATTCCGTGAAGACATGAAAATCGCAGGCGGCAGATTCCTTGTGTTCCTCATCGTCTTTGTCCTTCTTTTCGTCCTCACCGCAGGCATCTTCCTCATCTCCTTCTACGCCGCGCCCGACAAAGCGCCGGACAGCGGGAAAATCCGCTATTACTACGGCGGTACCGAGGTGCGCGCTGTACCTATGAAGGATGCCGTCGTCGGAAAAGACCTGTATTTCTGCTTCAACGATCTGTCGGATTACCTTGAAATGAGTGAAAGCGGATCTGCTGAGGAAATGAAGTTCGTCCTGCCTGCAGGCGGCATTCTGCCCTCAACCGCTGCGGGTACGGGTAAGGAGCAGTCCATTGTGTTCCTCTCCGATACCGCAAGCGTGATTCTGAACGGTCAGCCGCTAACGCTTGGCATCCCGAACACCATCCGCGGCACCGAAGTCTGGGTTTCGTCTGATTTTGTGACCGATTATATGGAGAATCTCTCGTTCGACTACGACCCGGACAAGCGCGAAGTGCGTATCTCACGCATCAAGGACGAAGAACATTCGACCGATGAATTGACGCTTTATCTCGAACCGGGCTTCATCCTCCAGAGCACCGCGCCCGTGCCTCCCATTGAAGAAAATCCCCTGATCGGCGATATTACCTTCACCGATGATCCGTCGGATGAAAATGCAGCCTACACCCTCACGTTCAAAACGGACGTCTCCGCTTATGAAGCCTACATGAATCCCGAAGGCGATCTGCGCGATGCCTTTCTGGTTCTGGCAAACACCGATTCGCCTCTGGACGCCTCCTATGTGCCGCTCAATCTGCGCGAAACGGCGCATAAAAGCATCATCAGCGACACGCAGTATCTCTCCGAATATGCGGCACAGGCTCTCGATGCGCTGTTCCGTGAACTCAAGGCGGCTGAATTCTACAGCATGGCAGTCTATGCAGGCTATCGCTCCTATGACGCGCAATCCGCGCTGTTCGATGCCAGAGTCAGCGAGCTGATCGCCGCAAATCCGACCCTCACCCGCACGCAGGCTGAAAAAAATGCGGCGTTCCAGGTCAGTCGTCCCGGCACGGATGACCATCAGACCGGACTTGCCGTGGACATGGACACGTTGGGATGTGTAACGACCGACTTCCAGTACCAGCCGGAATACACATGGCTGACAGAAAATGCGTGGAAATTTGGCTTCATCCTCCGCTATCCCAAGGACAAGACGACCGAAACCAATCACGCTTTTGAGCCATGGCACTTCCGCTTCGTCGGACGGTATCATGCACAGAAGATCCATGCATCCGGTCTTTGTCTGGAAGAATATTTCGAACAAATCCAATAATAGAAAGCGGACAGGAATTCTTGTCCGTTTTTTTCTTTAATTCTTTATTTCTATTTACAAAGCAGCTTTCTTCTGCTAAAATAGTTTTAAACTCCCCGCATTTTCATATTTTCATCTAAAATAAGAGGTGTCGCTATGTTAAAAGAAATGGGTATGAAAGCACTCCGGCTGGAAATGTCTGACCGCGTCTGCCGCATGGAATACTCCGTCTACGGTCACTCTAAGCTCATTGAAAAAGTAACCGGAATTTCCGTTGAAGAGCAGAAGAACGGACGCGGACACGAAGCCTTCACAGCTTTCACAAAGGCGTGGGATATCTGTATGCACTGGAGTACTTTAGTTCACAACCAGTACCTTGCGCCGTATGTCACTTCCATGGGTCATGCCGTTTATGCGGAAGGCGGCACCGACCTCAACCGCAATGTACATCAGCTCTTTGACAACGAAGACGATGTTTTCACATTCGATCCGTATGAAACACTCCCCTACAAAGAGGAAGCCGACATCATCCGTGATTTCAACAACAGCTATCGCGGGGCTTCCAACTGGGTCGGCGATGCTGTTCCCATGACCGGTATCTATATTTCCTGTATGTCCGGACTGATCGAAATCCTCGGCTGGGATATGCTTCTGTCCTGTGCCGGATATGATCCCAAGGCTTTCGGCGAATTCACGGACCGCTATTCTCTCTGGATCGAACGCTACTTCCAAGCACTCGCCAAATCCGATGCCGAAGTCGTCATGATTCATGATGATATCGTCTGGACGGAAGGCGCGTTCATCGCTCCCGAATGGTACCGCAAGCATATCTTCCCCTCCTACAAACGCTGTTTCCGCCATCTGCATGATGCGGGAAAGATCATCATGTTCACCTCGGACGGAAATTACACAGAATTCATCGACGATATCGCTGACTGCGGCGTGAACGCATTCGTCATGGAACCGATGACGGACATGGCATATATCGCAGAAAAATACGGCAAAACGCACGCTTTCGTCGGCAATGCGGACACGCGAATCCTCCTCGACGGCGACAAGGACGACATTTTCCGCGAAGTCAAGCGCTGCATGGATATCGGCAAAAACTGTCCCGGCTTCATCATGTCCGTCGGCAACCACATCCCCGCCAACACTCCCGTTGACAACTGTATGTGGTACAACGAATTCTGTCAGCAGCTCGGCAAACGCTGACCCAAACCAAACAAAAAATGTGCAGACCCAAACAAATCTGCACATTTTTTATTTTCACCCAGTATAAAGTTTTTTGAAAGGGGTACGGGGTAAATCTTTTTTTCAAAAAAGTTTTCCCCGTTTTTCTTACGCAAAACTCAAATCAGTCAGCAGTCAGACCGGAGCGGGCGATACCTTCGACGATGTATCTCTGACCGAAGAGGTAGAGAACGATCAGCGGAGCAAGAATCAGAATACCGCAGGTATTGTTGATAGCCGAGGTATAGAGAGACTGACCTGCATAGCTGGTATCGAGGGACTTCGGAATCTTGATGATGTCGGGCAGGAGCTTGTCACCAGCCGTTGTGAAGAACAGGTTGGTGTAGAAGTTATCCGTCCACTGCCAGCAGAACGCAAACATGAATACGGTTACGAGCATGGTGACAGACAGAGGAATGATGATGCTTACGAAGGTACGGAATACACCGGAACCATCGAGGTAAGCGGACTCTTCCAGTTCGTCCGGGATACTGGAACGGAAGTACTGACGGAGCATGAAGATGAACAGACCGTTCTTGTAACCGAGACCAGTGAAGGACAGAATGTAGAGAGGCCAGTTGGAGTTGATGAAGTTGATCGACGTCGTACCATCAAGCACATTGATTGCGTCTATCAAGCCGCCGCCTAGTAGGTTGACAATGCCGAGAATGTCAAAGTAACGGAACTTCATGAACAGGGAGAGCTGCAGCGTCGTGTGCGGAACAACCATCGTGAAGATGACGCACAGGAAGAGCAGGTTGTTGCCCTTGAACTTGAACTTTGCAAGACCGTATGCGATAACGCAGCACATGAAAGTCTGGATCAGACCGCATCCCAGAGAAAGGATGAAGGTGTTCAGCAGAGCTTCGAGGTAGCTGTTGTCTTTGATGATCGCTGCATAGGTTTCAAGTGTGGGATGCTTCGGGATCAGTCTTACGGTAACGTCTACGAAGTCATCCTTGGACATAAACGAAGAGGAAATCTTCGAGAAGAA
>JAFQLN010000077.1 GCA_017414585.1 Clostridia bacterium
ATGTTCTGCGATTTGAAGGGAGCCACTTTATAGCCGTCCTGCCTGAAAATACGGCAGAGCGCCGCACAGAGCAGACTTTTTCCGGCGTTGGACATGGTGCCCTGAATCATAATCGGTTTTGCTTGTTTCATTTGAGTACCTCGTCAAGTTCAGTCAGCAGAAGATCGTTTTCCTCGCGTGTGCGGACAGCGATGCGGATGTAACCTGCACCGAGTCCGATATAATTTGTGCAGTCGCGCACCATGATTCCGCGTTCCATCAGTTTTTCTGCAAGATTTCTATCGGAATACAGCAGCAGATAATTCGCTTCTCCGGGATACAAACGGATGCCGAACTGCGTGAGCTTTTCGGTCAGATAGCGGCGTTCGGCAGAAATCCGCTTTACGGATTCTTTCAGCCAATCTGCACATTCAAGTGCCGCAATTCCTGCCGCCTGTGCGAGAGTTGATACGTTCCAGCATTGTGTTTTTTCGGATATTTCCGCGAGGAATCCGGCATCCGAGCACATCACATACCCCAGCCGCACGCCAGCCATGGCATAGCTTTTCGTGAACGCCCGCAGAATTGTGAGATTCGGATAGGCTTGCAAAAGTGAGGGAATGCCATAGCGGTCGGGTGTATCGGTCAGATCGAGAAAGCAGAAATCGCAGAACAGCCGCACACCGCTGTCAAGCACTGCACCAATGATGGAAAGATCAACTGTGATGCCCGTGGGATTGTTCGGCGAGCAAAGAAATACCGTAGAATACCGCGTGAAATCCGTTTGCAGAAAGTCTTCCGTCAGAGTAAATCCACTGGATTCTTTCATCACAAAGTGCTCCACTTCAATCCCTGCCGCCGCCAGTGCCTGTCCGTATTCCGAAAACGTGGGTGATACGATCAGCGCAGGCTTGTCTTTCGGCAACGTGTATGCATAGGTATAGATCAGCTCCGCCGCACCGTTTCCGCAGAGGATACAGTCAGTCGGAACCAGTTCGTGCTCCGCAATCTTTTGCCGCAGAACTGTGCAGTAGGGATCGGGATATGCTTCACAGAATTTTGCCGCATCCATAAGTGCCTGCCGGACTTTATCGGGCATTCCCGCAGGATTGATGTTTGCCGATACATCCAGCCGTACCTGATTCGTATAAATATCTCCGCCATGGGGACTTTTTTTGTTTATAAGCATACGATCACCGCGATTCTGATACCGATGCCGATGAGCAAAGGAAAAACCGATGCCGCATACATCAGCCGACCGGCGCGGGTGATATCCTTTGGTTCGATTTCACGCAGAGCATCGCCGATATATTCTTTCTTATGCACCACGCCGCCGTATACCGCATCTCCTGCAAGCCGCAGTCCGAGTGCACCTGCACAGGCGGATTCGGTCTGCGCGGAATTGGGACTTGCGTGCTTATAGCGGTCACGGCGGAAGATTTCCCATGCGTTTCCGCCGTCAAGGCCGACGATCGGCGCAGTCAGAACCATCAGGAGTCCCGAAATCCGTGCCGGGATGTAGTTGACGAAATCATCCGTTTTTGCGGCGGCACGTCCGAAATAGAGATATTTCTCGTTTTTGTAGCCCAGCATGGAATCCATCGTGTTGATGGATTTATAGAAAAATCCGCCAACGGCACCGAAGAAAATCATCCAGATCAGCGGCGCGATCACACCGTCGGAGGCGTTTTCCGCAACCGTTTCCACAGCCGCACGGGCGATGCCTTTTTCGTCAAGTACAGCCGTGTCCCGTCCGACGATCATGGAAACGACATATCGTGCGCCCTCGATGTCGCCTTTTTCCAGTGCTTTCTGTACCTTACGCCCTTCCCTCAGCAGCTGGCGTGCCGCAAGAATCTGCCAGCACATGATGCTGTTCACGACAAAATATGCGATGGGATGGATGAACCACGCGACAAGCAAAACAAGTGCGGGAATGAGTGTGGAGATCAACGCAACAAGAACCACGGTCAGCGCACCGCGGGAGATATCATTCGGATTTGAGTTGCCGCGGCGCAGTTTCTTATCAAAGAAGGAGATCAGCTTACCGATGCCGACCACGGGATGCGGAATGCAGTACGGGTCACCGATGAAGCAGTCGATGATGAATCCGACAATCAGTGCCGCCGTCTGGAGAATCAGCCATTCTGTCATAATTTTCCTCCCTGCAGAGTGATCACCGAAACGGGATTCTGCGCGGTCATCATGTGATACCGTCCGAGCTTGCGAGAACGGGCGATATTCACCGATACGGTTTCATATTCCGTAAAGCCGAACATCTTCGCACATTCCTCCGCTTCGGTCTGCGTTTCCACGGTAATTGCGTTGATAACGATCCGCACATCGGGATTTTTATCGAGAAGCACGGCGAGAATTTCCCGCAGATTGCCCGATGATCCGCCGATGAATGCGTGGGTCGGCACGGGAAGATCATTCAGCGCATCCGGTGCAAGCCCTTCAACAATGTGCAGATTTCCACAGCCGAACTTCCCCCTGTTCTGTCGGATCAGCTCCGCCGCATCCGCTTCCTTTTTGATGGCGTAGACCTGTCCGTCATACGCCGCAAGCGCACATTCCACCGATACCGATCCCGTTCCCGCACCGACATCGTATACGACCGCATCGGCGGGAAGATCAAGCTTCGCCATGGAAATCGTGCGCACCTCGGATTTTGTCATGGGTACATCGCCGCGCAGAAATTCTTCGTCCGCAATGCCGTGACGGTGACGGCGGACGGCAGATTCGTTTTCGATATAGAGTACCGACAGCGAATCAAATGTATTCTCCGCCAAATCGGCGGTGCATCCGCGGG
>JAFQLN010000078.1 GCA_017414585.1 Clostridia bacterium
CACTTCTGCGATGCGGAGAATCACCGATGGTGATCGGCTGTCGTTCGCCGCAGATTGTCTGCCGGGATGATCTTGATCCGAGAGAAATGCGTATGGTATTTGCGCATGAACTGATTCACTGCAAATATCTGGACAATCCGATCCTGCTTTTCTCGACCTGTGTGGCTTGTCTGTTCTGGTTTAACCCGCTGATTTGGGTGGTTCGGAATATCCTGCGGGAAGATCTGGAAGTTCTCTGTGACGAACGGTCGCTGACATATTGTCAGATTCCGCACACCGAATATGCGCTCATGCTGTGCCGCAGCTGTGCGTATTCGGAGCTGGTACTCGGAGCCGGATGCCATATGTCCGCAAGCGGACGTCGGCTGAAGAACAGACTGCGCACGATTTCCACCGGGAAAAACAGAAAGTTTCTGCCGAAAGCCGCATCCGTTCTGCTTTGTGCGGCAATTGTTATGGTCTGTCTCACCAATCCGATTGTGTCCCAGAACAGCGATTACAGCGCGTATATTGAGAATTACGCAGAACTGACGGGCGGGGATGAACGCGCCATGCACCTCTCACAGCAGGAGACGGTTTCATCCTATCTCAGCCAGATGGCTGCTGTCCTGAAGGACTGGTATGGAGAAAACTGTGCCCATTCAATCGGAAACGGCAGTCTGGAACGCTTCAAGCGTCTCTGTGCCGCATGGAATATACCGAAAGAGATTCTTACAAACATACAGATGCTGCGCACGGATGAGCCGCTGACAGTCAAGAACTGCGCTCTGCTGAATGCGTGCATGACAGTCATGCTGGAAAGTGAAATTGCGGATGGTACTGAAACAGTTCTGCTTCCGCGTGTCATTACAGAACAAGATCTGCAGTCCGTTCTCGATCATCTGACAGAGACGGAAGCCAATGCACTGCTCAAATGCTATAACAGAGGCGTAGCCGGCGCGGATGTGTCGTTTGACGCATTTTACAGCGAGGCGATGATGGAATTGATCTGTTCCAGAATCAATGACAGCTGGGCTGAGAATAAATTTACAGGTTTTTATCATGTATTGAACCTGAAGGGGAAGGATTTATCCAGTTTCAATACTGCTTTCAGAGACCTGTTCGCAGCACTTAGAATGGACAGCGTGTATGTCTGCGACCCTACAATCACTTCTGTGGAAAAGGAAAAGCTGGCGCAGATTCTCGGATGTGCATATGCCGGACAGCAGGAGGATGTGTATTACCTGAAAAAGACGGAAGACGGCTGTTCCTTTGAAATCGCCGAACGCCTGATGAAACGCGGCGGGTTCACACCGGAGCAGATGCTCGTGGGATACGCGAAAATCGGGGAAGCACCGGAATTTGATATATATCGCGGCTGTCGGCTGGCAGTTGTCCGCACGGATGAACCCGTGATTATCGGGGCAGTGCGTACAGAGATTGCCGATGCGGTGCGGTATATGTACAGTCTTGGCTTGATTGACGCCGAAAACGGGACGATTGACCTGACACAGCGCTTGTCCTGCGGGCAGGGAATTGCCTATGTGTATCGGATGGCAGCAGCTATCATACCCATAACCTAATAAAAAAAGAGAAGCGGCGTGTGTACGATCGTTTCTCTTTTTTCGTTTCATCGTATTTTACAGAACAGAGGGTGCGGAATGCATCCGTCCGCCGATGGTTTCGTGCAGGATTCTGACAAATTTCTCCGCGTCTTCGCTGAAGCCGACATCCGCACGGCTGATCAGTGCAACAGAATACAGATCGGAGGAATTGAGCTTGACGGAAATGACACTGCCGTTGTTCAGCTCGGAGGTCATGATGCCCGTGCCGATGGTGTAGCTGTCGGTGCTCATCAGCAGATTCATCAGCGTGGCACGGTCATTGATGCGGATCTGTTTTTTGGCGTGGTAGTTTTCCGTCAGTTCTTCGGCAAACTCTCCGGGACCTGCTTCACCCTGATCGTAGGTGATGTACGGATATTCGGAAAGATCCTCCAGACTGAGGGAGGACGCGCCAGCCAGCGGATGACTGCGTCCGAGAAAGACGTGCGGACTGGTCTCGAGAATCTGCTTGAATTCCAGACCGTTGCGCTTCAGATACCGTTCCATATAGCTGCCGTTCGGTGCTTTCAGATAAGCCAGAACACCAATATCCGCACGCAGATTCATGACGTCGTCAATCACTTCCAGCGTCCGCGTTTCTTTCAGCGAGAAATTGTAGTCGGAGCGGTATCGCTTGAGGAAGACAACAAACGCTTCCGCGATGAAGTCGTAATGCTGGGACGAGATGGCGAAATTGCGGATGCCGGTTTTCACGTCGCTGCGGTAACGGTCGGTGATGACATCGTACTGAGCAAGAAGCTGGCGGGCATAGCGGATGAATTCCGAACCGTCGCGTGTGATGCGCACACCTTTGTTGGAGCGGTCGAAAATGCGGATGCTGAATTCGTCCTCCAGCTCACGGACAGCGGACGAGAGGCTTGCCTGCGATACGAGAAGCGCTTTTGCGGCTTCGTTCATGGAACCGTAACGCGCAATGGCGAGAATATACTTACACTGCTGGATGGTCATGGAATACTCCTCGGGATCGTTTGGTTTATCCTTTATATCATAACACAATCATCGGAATTTGTAAATATAATAAAAAGAAAAAGTCGGTAATAATTTTTATTGATAGCAAAAAATCCTCCCGCGAACACAGGGTTCATACGGGAGGAAAAATTCTGGGAATCAATACCGGAATCAGAGCTGAACATTGCGCAGCAGTCTTGCTTCTGCTTCCGTGCACCAGAGATCGCCTGCAGCCTTGCAGATCTTGTCGAGATCAGCAAACAGTTCGCCGAGTTCGGTGCCTGCATTTTCTTCTGCAGCCTTGCCGAAATCTTCGATTGCGGTGAGCGGGAGGTCGATGTGGGTGTAAATGAGCTTCTTCGCACCCTTGATCTTCGGAAGGTTCATGGTTGCTTCCGCACACGCATTGAGACCGCCGATGTGGGTGATCATGCCGGAAGGATTGATGAGCTTCTTTTCCATGAGGGCGATGGATTCAATCATGTCGTCCGTGTTGCCGCCGGAGGTGCCGACGATGTGGGTTGCACCGTAGTGGACGTTGTAGAAGTTGAGCATTGCGGAGAATTCGGTGTTGGTCGGACCTGCAAAGAAGTTCAGGCAGCCATCGCGGGAGAGAAGTGCGTCACCCATTTCAACAACGGGCTTGACAGGTGCGTATACGAATACATCGTTGTAGCCTTCGCCGCCGGTGAGTTCGCGGAGGTACTCGGTGGGATTTTCCATCTTGCCGGTGTTGATGAAACGAAGATCAACGCCGTATTTCTTTGCATCTTCCGGAGGCAGGAGCTTTGCAGCGCGTTCGAGTCTTGCGTCATCGAGGTCGGTGACAACGAGGAGCTTCGGAGCGCGTCCGCCGTGGATAGCGTAGTCCGCACAGCCCAGACCCATCGGACCGGCACCTGCGAGGATAGCCATATTGCCGCCTTCGACAACACCCATATCGTGAACGTAAACACCGGGTCTGGTGTGGTAGTTTGCATGGTAGCCGCCGACGATGCAGGACATCGGTTCAGCAAGGCTTCCGTAGAAGTATGCGTCACCGTCATAGGGAAGGAGACAGTTCATAAGCATAACTTCTTCGGGGATGATTACATAGGTTGCCGCGCCGCCGCAGTACTGGTAGGAGTAGCCGGGGGATGCGAGAGAGCCCTTGTAGTTGATTGCGGGCTGGATAACGAACTTGTCGCCTTCCTTGAACTGGTCTGCCCACTTTGCGCCGACCTTGACGATTTTGCCGCAGAATTCATGACCGATGATGACCGGCTTTTCAGCTACATCATCCGGAACGCGCTTGTGATTCGGACCCTGCGAAGCTGCCTTGTAGGAAGACATGCAGATACTGTCGGAAATAACACAAGCAAGAATTTCGCCGTCGGAAATTTCCGGCAGGTCGAATTCTTCCATGCGAAGGTCCATAACACCGTGGAGTCTGACTGCTTTGGTTTTCATGATTTTGTCTCCTTGTTGTAGTGTAATAGATAATTTAGATTTTCAATAATTATACCGGAGGGCGGTTGTGCTTATCTTCTTTTCAGTTCAATGAAGCCGAGCTTGCGGCGGACTTTGGACATGGTTCTTGCCGCGTCTCTTGCCGCATTTTCGGCACCCTTTGCCATGACGTCTTCCAGATAAGCCTTGTCAGCTGCGAGTCTGGCAAATTCGGACTGAACGGGAGCAAGTGCATCCGCACAGGCTTCGCCGACTGCGAGCTTGAAGTCGCCGTAACCCTTACCGTCGAATTCGCGTTCGATTTCTTCCATGGTCTTGCCGGTGAAAGCACCGTAGATGGACATCAGGTTCGATACGCCCGGTTTGTCGTCCGCATAACGGATTTCACTGCCGGAGTCGGTGACAGCACGCTTGAACTTGCGGATAATAACATCCTTCGGGTCGAGAATGCGCACGGTAGCGTTTTCGTTTTCGTCGGATTTGGACATCTTCTTTTCCGGGTCGGCGAGGGACATGATTTTTGCGGTAGTCTTGGGAATATAAGGCTCGGGGATCACAAAGGTATCACCGTAGAGCATGTTGAATCTTGCCGCAACGTCACGGGTCAGCTCGAGATGCTGTTTCTGGTCAACGCCGACGGGAACCATATCGGTCTGGTACAGAAGGATATCCGCAACCATGAGCGACGGATAGGTAAAGAGCCCAGCATTGACGTTGTCAGCGTTCTTTGCGGACTTGTCCTTGAACTGCGTCATACGGGACAGTTCGCCGAACATGGTATAACAGTCGATGATCCAGCCGAGCTCTGCGTGCGCGGATACATGGCTCTGTACAAACAGGGTGTTCTTTTCCGGGTCGAGACCGCAGGCGATGTAGAGCGCGAGCGTTTCATAGGTTCTCTTGCGCAGATCAGCCGGAACCTGACGAACAGTGATCGCGTGTTCATCCACAACGCAGTAATAGCAGTGGTAAGTGTCGGAGAATTCCGCGAAATTGCGGATAGCGCCGAGGTAATTGCCGATGGTCAGCACGCCGGAAGGCTGGACACCGGAGAATACTACTTTTTTGTCCTTGTACATGGGTGTTTTTCCTTTTTTATAATATGGTAATGTTGTTCAGTCGTTTTGTCTGCTGTTTTCGGTGCGGATAGCAAGAAGGCGTTTCATCATGCCGTTTTCGCTGCCGAAATAGCCGCAGAGGAGCTTGTATTCCGCATAGAGTTTGTCATAGACTGCGGTATGTGCCCGGACGGGACGGTAAACGGTATCGGAGACAGCTCCCATGATTTCACTGGCTTCCAAGAGACTGTCATATCCGCCGCGCGCCCTGCCTGCTGCCGCTGCCGCAAAAATCGCGGATCCAAGTGCCGGACCCTGCGTCGAACCGGCAATGTGCAGATCCATGCCGAGAACATCTGCGTAAATCTGCATGGTAACGGGATCTTTTTTGGCAATGCCGCCGGATGCAACGATTTCGTGTACAGGGAGACCGTGATCGCGGAAGTTTTCGATGATCATGCGCGTACCGTAAGCGGTCGCCTCAACGAGAGCGCGGAATATTTCCTCCGGCTTTGTTGCCAGCGTCATGCCGACAATCGTGCCGGACAGATCGTAATCGACGAGGGGACAGCGGTTGCCGTTCCACCAGTCGAGAGCGACCAGACCCGATTCGCCAGGACGGAGCTTTGCCATGCGCTCGACGAAAATCCGGATCGGAGGAATTTGTCGTTTTTCAGCTTCTTTATGTACATCGGGCGTGATGAAGTGATCGGTAAACCACGCAAAATGATCTCCGCAGCAGCCCTGGCCCGCTTCATAACCGTACAATCCGGGAATCAGTCCGTCTTTGACCACGCCGCAGATTCCGGGAACCGTGGTGTACTGATCGGAAACGAGCATATGGCACGCGGAAGTTCCCATGATGATGAACATCTTGCCGGGGGATGTGACTTTCATTGCGGGTGCGGCACAGTGAGCGTCCGCGTTGGCAGCCGTAACGACCGTGCCGGGAAGAAGTCCGGTCAGCTTCGCGGCTTCTTCGGTGATATAACCTGCGCATGATCCGACCGGAATGACGGGGGCGGCGAGCTTGTCTTCGACAACATTCTCCAGACGCGGGTCGAGGGAAGCGAAAAATTCTTTGGAGGGATAACCGCTTTCGCCGTAGATGCTTTTGTAGCCTGTCATGCAGCTGTTGCGGGTGTGTTTTCCCGTGAGCTGCCAGACAATCCAGTCCCCGGCTTCAATAAAGGCTGCGGCATCGCGATAGATTTCGGGAGCTTCGGCGAGTGTTTGCCAGATTTTCGGAAACATCCACTCAGCGGAAATCTTGCCGCCGTAGATACAGAGCCATGCTTCACCGCGTTCGGCGGCCTTTTCATTGAGCATATCCGCATATTTCTGCGATGCATGGTGTTTCCACAGCTTGACATAGGCGTGCGGATCGGATACATACGAGGGCGTGAAGCACAGCGGCGTTCCGTCTTCACAGACCGGAAGGAGTGTACAGGTGGTGAAGTCCACACCCACACCGATGACATCCGCAGGATCTACATGACAGTCCGCAAGTACTTTACGGATGATATGTGCGAGCACTTGAAGATAGTCGCGCGGATGCTGCAGCGCCCAGTTCGGCGGGAGCTTCTGACTGCCGCACGGGGTGATGAGTTCATCATCCATGACGCCGTGCGCATAATCCATGACAGCGGAACCCATTTCCCTGCCGTCCGAAACGCGCACCAGCAGAGCACGTCCCGAAAGCGTACCGAAATCAAGACCGATGGTATATTTCATATCGCTCATGAGAAAACCGTTCCTCTGAAAACAACGAATATTTTTCTTGATACCATTATACTCCATCCGACGGCAGAAGTCAAGGAAATGCGGGATTTTGGTGCGTGAACATACAAAATCGGATATTCTGAAATAAAAACGGAAGTGCTTCCGATTTGTATTTTTGAACAGATGTGAATATCTTTTCCATATTCGTAACATAAACCGCTTTATTTTTTCCGCTGTATCTGCTATAATACCGCTATCAAATGATAAACGACGGAGAAAAGTATGGAAGATAATAAAAATAACCGCCCCGCTTCCGATGAAGCACAGGAATCCAATGCCGCACGCCGGATCCGTGCACTCGGAGAAGACCTGCAGGAGAATGCGTGCGACGAACCGCTGGAGATCAACCGCTGGGAGAATTTTTGGTACCATCATAAAGCCAAGGTGATCATCATAGCCGCGTTCACCTTCATTATAGGCGTAGCGGTCATCCAGTTTGTGTCCAGGTCCAATCCCGACGTCAGCCTGATATATTCCGGACCGGACTATATCACAGCGAACATGAATCAGGCGTTCTGCGATGTTCTGGAAGGAATCATGGACGACTACGACGGCGACGGAAAGAAGTACGCACAGCTGAACGACCTTGTGTTCATGACGGAAGAACAAATTGCGCAGTTTGAAGCGCAGATGGAAGCACTCGGAGAAGAGGGAACCTTCGACCGGATTGCCAATGCACAGGCATCGGAACGCTTTACCTATGAAATATTCGGCAGTGAAGCATCAATCTGTCTGCTTGCGAAGGAGCAGTACGAAATGGTACGTGCGGAAGGCGGATTTGTGAAGCTCAGTGAGCTTTTCGGCGAGGAGCTGCCCGAGGGCGCTGTGGACGAATACGGCGTGCTGTTTGCGGATACCAAACTGTGCCGGTTCTATGATGCTGCCAAGATTTTCCCGGACGGAACGATTCTTGCCCTGCGCAGACTGTCCACCATGTCCGCGCTGACCGGCAAACAAAAGGCGGAGCGGATGCATTCGCGGTGTACGGATCTGTTCAAAAAAATGCTCACCTTTGATTATCCAGAGGGGTATGTACCGCCGGAAGAAACGTCCGCAGCGGAACAGGAATGATGCCGGTTTAAAAAACATGAGAAAAAGAAGAAGCTGCTGCACCGGGGCGAACCTGATGCGGCAGCTTTGTGTTTACTTTCGTCCGATTTCATCTGCCGGAATACGCGGAAATCCTTCCGGCTGTACGGAGAAGGTGCAGGTTTCGGTGTCAAGCCCGATGTCTTCTGGACGGGCATAAACATGGTTGTCCTCGACCTTGCTGTAGCGGTAAACGGACGGTGCAATGTTTCCGATGCTGTCGGCGATGATGATATTGCCCGTGATTTCACTGCCGGCGGGGTTGATCGGGAAATCCGGATCATCGGGATCGGTTGATAAATCCGTTTTCAGACGGGACAGCTGCGGGAATTTTTCCTGCCAGTACACATTGGTGTACGGGATCGCACGGAGCTTTACCCAGTGCGGTGCATCCGGATGGTTGGTCGCCTGTGCAGCCCATCCCCCGTTCACAAATCCGTCTCGGTTGCGGTCATCGTAAGCGATCGCTGCGCGTGTGTCACCGAAAATCAGGTTGTTTCTGACAACATTGTCCCGTCCGCCGCCGATGAGAAAGGAATTCTTTTTGACGTTGATGAGAATATTGCCGTAGGCGGTCTGCCCGGAATGTCCGTCATCCCAGTAGATACCGTCCGGCGAGAAGCCGTTTGCGCCGATGTCCCGAAGGCGATTGTAGCGGATCACCGTTCCGTGTGCGCACCAGTCGTATCCGGCGTAAATTGCGCCTGCATCGCTGGAGTGGAGAACAACATCATGGATGTCGTTGTATTCAATCAGGTGGCAGTTGCCGCTGTAGCCGATTGCCATATGCGGGGAGAAGCAGATTTCGTTGTGCGAGCAGATATTTCCGACGCCGTTTAGCTGAATGCCGGGCTGATAGGTCTGATAGATTTCGGAAAAATGGTGGATATAATTGTTTTCCGCACGGTTGGAAGCCGGGATGAGCGTCGTCCTGTCGCCGCCGTTCAAACAGATGCCGCCGCGTCCGGTTCGGGTGATTTCGCAGCCGGTTACGAGATTGCCGCTGCCCGTGACGATAATTCCGTGTCCGGCGACATTGCGGACGGTCAGATTCCGCAGAGTGCAGTTGTTTCCGGTCAGAACAACGGCATGGGTGCGGGAAGAAGTAATTGTGAAACCGTCCAGCGTGAGATTCTCGACATTTTCCGCTTTGATGAGCGGATTGACGGTAAGGGAAATTTCAATGATATCCTCTTCATGATACGGGTAGACATAGAGAAGCAGATTTTCGCGGTCGAGGAAGTACTCACCCGGTGCATCCAGTTCTTCGAGAATATTGTAAAAATAATACAGTGCCCCCGGACGGCATCCGAAAGAACTGACAAAACGCGGGCTGATGGCACGGTTCTTCGTATTGATCGAAACAGGAGAAGAAGAATCCGCCCAGTCCCAGTAGAAATATCCAAAGACCCACGCCGTTTCGGGATTCTGCCATGTCTTTGCGCGTTCGTTTGTCTGACAGTCGATGATGTAGGTGCCCCCGCGCGGATTGCGGATATTTTTATTGTCATGCCAGTAGTTCTGCGACGGGAATTCATTGACTTCCCCGTTGTCGAGAACAGCGTCGATTTTCAGATATTCCCCGTTCGGATAGCGTGCCGGGAGCATTCGTCTGCCGCCGGAGAAGACCTCCAGATTTTCACCGACGGGTGCATCGTCGTAACGGTTTGCCGTGTGGTAGGAACCGATCGGACAGACTTCACCCAGCTCTTCACGGAGAATGCCGAAATCGGCGAGATCAATCACGCGGATATGCGGTGCGGCTTGCGGAGCAAAGCGGCTGCGGACAAGATTTTCGACCGGCTGAAGTTTATCCGGATCAATGGTAATCCCGCCGGTGAGCAGAACGCCTTCTTCAGCGCGGTAAGTCAGACCGTTGTCACGTTCATCAAAAGAGAGAATTGTCCGGTAATTCCCATCCAGAAAGCGTACCGTGCTTCCGGGGATGGAGCGTGCGGTTTCCTGCGCTTTTTCTGGAGAGCGGAACGGCGAGGAAAGCGATCCGTCCCCCGCATCCGAACCGGATCCGGAGACATAAATAATATGCATTGTGTTTTGTTCCATAGAAAACTCCTGATGGATTATTTTGTTTTATTTTAACATAAAACAATTCGATGTGCAAGTGGCTTGTGGAAATTATAACAAAAATGCTTTTTTTGCTTTCCGGGATGAATAGTTCTTGACAACGGGGGGAAATCATGCTACAATGAAGGAAATCTGTGGTTTGGAAAGGTTAAAGAATGAGCGGAAATTTTGATGCAAAAGCACTGTACAATATCGGCTACGGGCTGTATGTTGTGACAACCCGCGACGGGGACAAGGATAACGGACTGATTGTCAACGCAGTCATGCAGCTGACCGATCAGCCGTTCCGCGTGGCAGTGGCTGTGAACAAAAAGAATGCGTCTCACGATATGATCCTGCACGCGGGGAAGATGAATGTCAACTGCCTGACGGTACAGGCGCCGTTTTCGCACTTCCAGCGGTTTGGCTTTCAGAGCGGACGGGATACGGATAAATTTGCCGGTCTGACAGTCGGACGTGCCCCGAACGGAATCATATACCTTCCCGAATACGTCAATGCATACCTGTCTCTGGAAGTGGAAAGCTATACGGATCTGGAAACGCACGGGCTTTTCATCTGTGCCGTGACCGATGCACAGATTCTATCCTCCGCCGAGACAATGACATACACTTATTATCAGAAATACGTCAAGCCGAAGCCGCAGCCCGCGAAGAAAAAAGGATTTGTCTGCAAGATCTGCGGATATATTTATGAGGGTGAAACCTTGCCGGAAGATTATATCTGTCCCCTCTGCAAGCACGGTGCGGCGGATTTTGAGCCTCTGGACGGTACGGAACAAACACAGAACAGCTATGAAAATGAAAAAATAAAGGAGAACACAGTCATGGCAGAAAACAAGAATCCCTACGCAGGAACAAAAACAGAAAAGAACCTTCTCGAAGCATTTGCGGGCGAATCCATGGCGCGCAATAAGTACACATACTTCGCATCGGCAGCCAAGAAGGCAGGTTTTGAACAGATCGCGGCTATTTTCCAGCAGACCGCTGACAATGAAAAGGAACACGCAAAGCTCTGGTTCAAGGCACTCGGCGAACTCGGCACCACCGCAGAAAATCTCCTGCACGCTGCTGAAGGCGAAAACTTTGAATGGACCGATATGTATGACCGTATGGCAAAGGAAGCCGAAGAAGAAGGCTTTGATGCTCTCGCAGCACAGTTCCGCGGCGTTGCAGCAATCGAAAAGTCTCATGAAGAACGCTACCGCGCTCTGCTCAAGAATGTCGAAGCGGAAGAAGTCTTCAAGAAAATCGGCATCGTCGTTTGGGAATGCCGCAACTGCGGTCATATGCACGTCGGTGAAGCCGCTCCCGAACTTTGCCCCGTCTGCAAGCACCCGCAGGCATATTTTGAAGTAAGAAAAGAAAACTATTGATTTCCTCTCAAAAGCAAAAAATCTGCTGATTTGACCGTCAGCAGATTTTTTTGATTTCGTCAGGTGTCACACGGCATAGAATCCGCAGATAGAAGCAGAGAACCGCTGTGCCGAGCACTGCAGTGACTGCAATTGTGGCAGCATCCCATATTGTTCCGCTGCCAAGCGTCGGAACAAGCATCCCGCCGAAATTGTAAATGCTGTGCAGAAGGACGCAGAGCCAGATGCAGTGCGTTTTCAGCAGAACAACCGCACACATTCCGCCGATCAGAAAGGCATATCCGACCTGCAGAAAGACTGCGGCAGGGGAGACTCCCGAAAACAGGTTGAAAAGATGAACAGCGGCGAAAACGGCACAGGAGAGAATCGTCGGCAGAAAAACGGAGCGGTGCCGGTATTTTGAGAGAATCAGCGGGAAGAGAAATCCGCGGAATGTCAGTTCTTCAAACAGCCCGACACTGACGGACATTCCTGCATATAACAGAATATCCGTAAATCCGGCGCGAAGCCGCGCTGCACCGGAGACAAGACCGATGATGGGTGCGTTGTTGACTGCAACAGCCAGTGCGGGAAGTGCACAGAGAAGCGCGCGCGGATTTTTCGTGATGCCGAAGACAGCAGTCCCGTTTTGCCGGATCAGAAAAAAGAACAGCAAAGCACCGACTGTGCGTGTGATGATGGTCTGGATCATCTCATTCCGAAGCGGATCGGAGGTGTATGCCGGACGGATGATTTCCAGAAGGAGCAAAGCGGCGGCTGAGACGAGAAGCAGAACGGTGAACGGGCGGATTTTTGTGTGCATAATTATCCTCCCGCTTTTTTGCGTACTGCCAGTCGGATGAGCAGAACAGCTCCGATGAGAACGAGAAGCAGGGAAGTCAGCTGAGAGGGCGTGAGAAAGCTGATGATGGTTGCGCCGCGGTCGTCATTGCGCAGATATTCTGCGAAAAAACGCCAGATTCCGTACAGAAGCAGGTAAGATGCCATGCCGGTACCTGCTTTTTTTGCTGTGAAAATCCACAGAAAGGCGCAGAGTGCGAACAGAAATAGCGCTTCAAAAAGCTGAACGGGGATCACGCGCATACCGAGATTGACGTGATAGATTCCCCATTCGCAGGCACGCCCGTGACAGCATCCCGCCATCAGGCATCCTATCCGTCCGAAGCCGTGCGCGGCGGGAATCATGACGGAAATGATATCGGTGACAATCGGGAAACAGCGCCGGTGTTCGTTGTCCGGAAAGCGGAAATGTCCGGCGATAAAGTAGATCAGAAGAAACAGCACCGCGCCGCCCGTGAATCCGCCGAGAAAGGTCGCACCGGAATCGAGAGACAGAGAGAATGAACCGCCTGCGCGATAATCATAAAACGCCTGTATGAGAACTGCCGAAACAACACCGCCGACGACAGTAAAGACCGCGTCGGCGAGAATAAAATTGTGCAGCCGGACACAAAGTCCGCGCTGTTCGGATAGGTGACGGAAAATCACCATCGCGCAGAGAATGCCTCCGGCTGCCAGTAGTTCATACAGACCCAGATCAAAAATCAGGTCGTACGGATACATAATTATTTACGCTTGGAAATCCATGCAGTGCCGAGGATCGCCATGATAACGATCATACCGCCGCCGATGAAGGAGCCGCATCCGCCTTCAGCTGCAGGAGCTTCGGTTTCGGGTGCTTCGGTTTCGGGAGCTTCAGTTTCGGGAGCTTCGGTTTCTTCAGCAGGAGCTTCGGTTTCTTCTTCAGCAGGAGCTTCAGCAGCAGGAGCGGAAGGAGTTACGTCGCCGGTGAGAAGGTTGAGGTTAGAAATCTGCATTACACCACCGCCGACGATGCTGGTAACTTCAAACTTGTAGTAAGTATATTCAGCGGGAGCGTCGATTGCGAAGGTGAAAGGAGTGAAGTTTACGTCCTGGAGAACATTGTCAGCTTCAACAGCGTCGAGAGCAGTCCAGTTTTCGTAGTCGTTGGAACCGTAGAGAGTCCATGCGCCGGGGTTACGACCGGGGTTTTCTGCGTTGTCGTTTGCGGTAACGATTTCGTAGCCGGTAGCCTTGACAGCGTCAGTCTTCCAGGTTACGAATACGGGAGCAGCGTTGTTGAGGCACCACTTGGTAGCGGTATCGTTGTCGAAGAGCTTGTCAGCAGTTTCGCCGGAGAATCCGCCGAGAGATTCGAGAACGCCGTTTTCAGCAGCGGCAGCGTCGATCTTTTCGGGTTCGGGCTTGGTAACTTCAACGGGAGCAACGGTTTCGCCTTCAGCAGCTTCAGCACCGTCGTAGATGAGGTTCAGGCTGCCGAGCTGGATGAGGTCGCCGCCGGACTTGGTGATTTCGTACTTGAAGAACTTGTATGCGGGAGCAGCCTTTTCGAGCATGAAGTCGAAGGGCAGTTCGTTTTCAGCGAGAAGAACTTCGTCGCCGGTAACAGCGTGGATGAGGTTCCAGTTTTCACCGTCTTCGGAGCCGTAGAGGTTCCAGTCTTCGGGGTTACGGTCGGGGCTGGAAGCGGTGTCGTTACCGGTAGCGAGCTGGTAACCGGTGACAGCAATAGCTTCGGGCATTTCCCAGATTACTTCCCAGGGATTGCCTTCGGAATGGGTGGTGTTGGAGCACCACTTGGAGCCGGTGTTGTAGTCGAAGAGGGAGATTGCGCCTTCCGCATCGGAGAAGCCGGGAGTACCGGAAATAAAGGTGATGCCTTCAACTGCCTTGAGGGTCTTTGCCTGCGTGTAGGTGCCTGCAGCTACGAGTTCTGCGATGTGAGCAGCAGCTTCAGCAGCTTTTTTAGCAGCCTGTTCAGCGAGGATTTCTTCTTCGGTCTTTACTTCCTGTGCAGCCTGACCGTCAAACAGAAGGTTGAAGCCGGAGAGCTGGAAGGTGGTGCCTTCCTTGAGTTCTTCGATGGAAAGCTGGTAGTACTTGTAAGAGGGAGCCTTCTGGTCGAGTTCGAAGGTGTAGGGGGTGTAGTTCTTGCCTTCAAGGGTGTCGTCGCCGACTACGTCAACGATAACTTCCCAGTCGCCGGTGCCTTCTGCGAAGCTGTAGTTGTTACAGCCGGAGAGGATCCAGGAAATCGGGTTGCGTCCGGGGTAGGTTTCGGTGTCGCCTGCGGTGACCATCTGGTAACCGGTGATTTCAACAGCTTCCGGCATTTCCCAGATGCAGTATGCCCAGGAGGAGTTGTAGCACCACTTGGTGGCTTCATCAAAGTCAAAGAGCTTGTCGGGTTCTTCACCGGTGAAACCTTCAACCCATTCCCAGATCTTGATGCCGCCGGCGGCTTCAACATAGTCTTCTGCGGATGCGGTTGTTACCAGTGCGCTGGCTGCAATCACACCTGCGAGGAGGAGAGACAGGAGCTTTTTCATACCTTTTTACCTCGTATGATTTAAAAATAATAAAATTTAAACGAGACCTTTCAGACAACAGGAAAATAAAACAGCCGTTGATAAAAGATCTCATTCCTTAAATATTCTAACATAGAACACAGGAAAAGTCAATCTGTAATTTCTAAAAAAGATGCACAAAAACTAAGTAATTTCCGGTGAATAACGCAAATCTTTGACAAAAAACTTCATTTTGTACGTGCCGTGATACAGAAAAATCCGTTCCGTACAGAAAATGGTATACGGAACGGAAAAAACAATATAGATAAAAACGGTTGCTTGCTAAAGGAAAAAACGATAACAAACTGATAGAAAAAACGGAAATAACGGGACTTTAACAGTCAAAAACACTAAAACGGAAATCAGAAACCTGCATATGCGGACTGCCGCGCGTAGTAGGAAAGCACGCCGTCACAGATCCCTTCAGCGGCGCGATGAATCCCTTCGCCGGCTGTCATATATTCATATTCTTCAACAGAAGTAATGAACCCGACTTCGATCAGCGCCTGCGGGAACTTCGGATTGCGGCACATGGCAAGCATCTGATAAGCCGCCCCGCGCCAGTTCCGTCCGAGGGAAGCTGCAGCCGCACCGCCCACCGCATCGGCAAGCATCCGTCCGCTGTCCATGCAGTAAAGACCGAGCGTGCCGCGGATTCGGGTGATATCCGATGTTAAGCCCATGGAGTTCTGGTGAACGGAGATGCACAGATCGGGTTCCGTCTCTTCGAGAAAAGCAGCACGTGCAAGCAGATCAAAGGTGCTGTCGTACGAACGGGTCAGAATCACATCAGCACCGAGCGCGGACAGCCTTTCTCCGGCTTCCAGCGTGATGGCAAGATTCAGATCCTTTTCGTGCATCGTGCCGCTTTCACTGACGAGCGCACCGGAAGCGCCGCGGTCATATCCGCCGTGTCCCGCATCGAGAACGATGGAAATGCCTTGGAGCGGTTTTTCCGCGGTCAGATCGAGGGAGACGGGATTGCGCAGGGTGACAAGCACGCCTTTTTCATCGTAACGGAGATCAAAACCGTAGAAGTTTTCCTCGGCAGTCAGGGCGAACGAATAGCGGACGCGGTCCTTGAGCCGGATAATTTCGCAGGAAGTGAGGAGCGGGTTGTCCCCCATGGATGGCATCGGCGCAGTTTCGGCATCGAGTCCGTAGAAAGTGACGACAAACCGTCCGTCTTCGACAGCACCGTTGTAAGGGGGACGGTCGGCACAGGTGACGCGGAAAACGGTTTCTTTGCCGGAACTGTAGACGCTGGAAGCCGAAATGGTGCCGTTTTCCGAAGGAAAGAGCGCGGGATCGGTGATTTCCTCGACCGCATCCTCGCTGACATATCCGCCCATCCGCAGACGGTAATAGCCGCCCTGCTGACTGACAGCATAATCGGTCATGCCGGCGGACTGCACGGTATAGTCGTTGTAGTATGAACTGGACGGCGTGATTTTCAGGTGCGTGTAGTCTTCTTTGGCGCGGACACAGAGAAAGGCACCCTCGCCGAG
The DNA here is from genome assembly GCA_017414585.1 of Clostridia bacterium. The sequence goes on from JAFQLN010000078.1 coordinate 16,286, forward strand.
AACACGGACACGGGAACCGTCTGTTTTTACAGTTCCGTCCGCGTGGGTGAGGGTGAAATGTGCTGTGCCGCAGTCGAGGATTTCTCCGTCAGCGGCAGAAGGCAGAACGGCGTTTACACCGTAGACAACAGCAGGATATCCGTTCGGCACCCATGTTTTTTGGGGTTTCTCGAGCGGAACCAGATCGCTTTCCACCCCGCCGATGCTGACCTTGACTTTACTGCCGTAGGGAGCCGTGCACTGTACCCAGAGGATATCTTCATCCGTGGTGATGTCGGATAGGGGATAGGTGACATTGAGCGACAGGGAATCGAGAACGGGCTGTTCTCCTTCTTCTGCCGGCGGTTTTTCGAGCAGAGAAGCGGTTCTGTGTACGGTGAGACGGGTTTCTTTGCCGTTCTGTTCAAAAACAAAGAGGTTTTCTCCCTTTTCAAGCGGAACATAGAGGCTGAAATACCCGCTTTTGGTCATACTGACCTTTGTATCCGTCAAGCCGCCGCCCGTGACAGTGAGGGGATAATACGGGTCACACATCCCGATGATGTAGGTATATTCGTCGGATGTGGACGATTGATCAGTCGGTGCGGCGATTTGGATGCCGAGACCGTTTGAAACGATGTCCATGTAAATGATGTCGTTCGTGTATGCGGCAAGGACGTCATCCGATGCGCCCCGGATATTGCGCCGGATTTCGTCGTATCCGAAAAACACACTGCCGCGGTACGCTTTTTCCGCCCGTGCAAAGGTGACCTGTTCGGTAAGCTGACCGGCGGGATTGTCCCATTCTCCTTCTTCATAGCGGTAGGAGGCATGGGAAACATAGAGCTTGACATCCGTTCCGTCCACAGCGGCGTTCCACCAGCGGGTGAGAACATCGAAAGAAGCGGATTTGTTGTCAAAGGTCCAGTAAATCTGAGGGGAGATATAGTCGATGTACCCGCCTTCAATCCACGCAAGTGCATCGCAGTAGAGGGAGTTGTACCCCTCAAAGCCGTTTGTCGCACTGCCGCCGTTTGTTCCGTCATCGTTCTGCCAGATAGCGAAGGGGGAAATGCCGAACTGGCACGCATCGTCGATGGCATGGACGGTATCATACACGAGCTTCACGATGGTGTTGATGTTTTCGCGCCGCCAGTCTTCCCGGCTGTCAAATCCGGAGCCGTAACGCGCAAATGCTTCATCGTCGTCAAAAACAGCGGTTTTGCCGCTTTCGTCCGCTGCAGGATAGGGGTAGAAATAGTCGTCGAACACCACACCGTCCACGTCATATTTCGACACGATTTCCGCTACACCGTCCGCAATCAGATTGTGCACCTCGGGCAGACCCGCGTTGAAGTAGAGCTTTCCGTCCGCGTAGGGGACAACCCAGTCGGGATTCTTGCGCGCCGGACTGGAGGCGGGAAGTGCGGACAGATCGGCTCCGGAAACGGTGACACGGAGCGGATTGACCCACGCATGAATGCGGATGTTGCGCTTGTGTCCTTCGGTGACAATGTAGTCAAGCGGATCGAATACCAGTGTACCGGAGGAGGAGAGAAAAGAGGATACGGGAAAGAGTTCGCTGTCGTACAGAGCGTCGCAGGAAGGACGCACCTGGAAGAATACGGTGTTAAGGCGGTTTTGTTCGCAGGTGTCCAGAATGGCGTCAATCTGTGCACGCAGTTCATCCGCGGACAGATCCGTGCGGGAAGGATAGTCGATATTGAAAACCGAGGCTATCCACACCCCGCGTACTTCCGCATCGGGATGCAGGATATGCGTGAGGGTTTTTGTACCGAAATCCGGTTCGAGAGGGGGATTGGTTGTATCGTAATCCGTGCGGATGCAGGAGGAAAGCAGCGTCAGGAGCGTCAGAAAGAGAACGGATAAGAGCAGATGTTTTCGCATGGGACATCCTTTCATCGGACAATGTTCGACTGTTATGTATCTGATTTATTGTACCATATATATGCGCCGAAATCAAGAGAAAATACCGGGAAACGCAGGGCAACAGCATTTACTTTAGAAATTCAATTTGAAGTTAACAAGATGTCTGTCAGGTGAA
>JAFQLN010000079.1 GCA_017414585.1 Clostridia bacterium
CACAGTATTTTACTTTAGCTCCCGCATAACTTCACCACGTGCGTGAGCCTTGCCCAACTTCACCTTTTGACTGCTTATCAAGCACGCTCTCCACGGCGTGAGAAGTCAGGGTCTCGGTGGTCCCTGACTTCCGTCTTTACCATATTCTGATCCCTTGGACGGAATACGGTTTCGTTCAGCTGAAGTATAATAACTTATCTCTTTATCCCCCTTCGTTATCATATCAGCTGCATCTATGGCGCCGCTGTGCACCTTGTCAGTATAAAGTTCTTTGCGGAGCTTTCTTTCAAGAAAGCGACCGTCTCCCCCCGTCCCCCATTTCCAGACAGGAGAAAAAACCATGAAAATAGAAATTTTAGATACGACACTCCGGGATGGAGCGCAGGGAAGAGGCGTGGAATTTTCGCCGGATGATAAGCGGCGGGTGATTCACGCTCTGGATGCGCTTGGCGTATCCTATATTGAAGCCGGGATGATCACGGATGCAGCCGGTGCGGAATTTTTTGAGACGCTTGGCGGGATGGAGCTGGAGAATGCGAAGCTGGCGGTGTTCACGCAGACGTGCAGGGCAGGGGAGAAGGCGGAGGAAAGCCAGCTGCTCGGGCTTGCCGCGAAAGCTCCCGTGCCTGCCGCTGTTGTTTACGGCAAAGCGTGGCTGTATCAGGTCACGGACGTGCTGCATACCACAGCGGAGGAAAACCTGCGGATGATCCGCGACAGCATCGCCTTTCTGCAGAGCGCAGGGAAGGAAGTCATCTTTGACGCGGAGCACTTCTTTGACGGATACTCCGATAATAATGCGTACGCCATGACCGTCGTCGATGCCGCCTTTGAAGCGGGCGCATCCAGGGTCGTCCTGTGCGATACCAACGGCGGAATGCTCCCCGATGTCATCGGTCTCATCACAGCCGCCGTGCGCGAAAAACATGATAAAATCGGCATTCACTGCCATAACGATATGGGTATGGCTGCCGCGTGTACCGTGTCCGCTGTCCTGTCCGGCGCGTGCCATGTCCATGGGACGGTGTCCGGCGTCGGCGAACGGTGCGGAAACGCCAACCTCAATACCATCATCCCCGTTCTCCAGCTCAAACTCGGCTTTGACTGCATCGGGGAACATATGCCCGCCCTTACCCCCACCGCCCGCGCCGTCGCAGAAGCCGCCAACCGCGCCTTTGACGAAAACGAACCCTTCGTCGGCGGGTACGCCTTTACCCATAAAGCAGGCGCACATATCGACGGGGTCAGAAAAACACCGCGCTCGTTTGAACATATCGTCCCCGAAAGCGTCGGGAATACAAGAAATATCGTCGTCAGCGGCCTCAGCGGCAGAGCGGCAATCCTCGATAAAATGCAGGCGTATCTGCCCGAGGAAGAATTCACCAAGTCCGATCCCGCCGTTATCCGCGCCGCCGATACCATCCGCGAACGGGAAGCGCTCGGCTATGATTACGAAAGCGCAGGCGCATCCCTCGCTCTCCTTATCGACGAAACACTCGGCAGACGCAAACGGTTCTTTGAACTTATCTCCCTCAAAGTCATCGTCGATGAAACAGCAGGTACCGAAGCCTACTCCGTCGATCACCCCGATGCCGCAGACTTCTCCGCTTCTGCTGTTATCAAAATCCGCGTGGACGGGAAGGAGTACCTCACCGCAGGCGAAGGAAACGGCCCGGTCAATGCCATCGACGAAGCGCTCCGCCGTGCCCTCACCCGGTTCTATCCCGCTATCGAAAAAATGCACCTCTCCGACTACCGCGTCCGCGTGCTCGATTCCAAAGCAACCGCCTCGTCCGTGCGCGTATCCATTGAATCCACGGACGGTGCACAGGTTTGGCGTACCATCGGCGTCTCGTCCGACGTGATCAATGCCAGCTGGCAGGCGCTGTGCGATTCCGTCGAGTTTATGCTCCGCAGCAGAGTGTAGTTGATGGGCAGATGGGGAAAATTTGAAGTTGACGTACGGATATCAGATATACAATCGTTTTGTATATACCTGTAGGGACCGGCGTCCCCGACGGTCCGTCGAACGATTTGGATAAATCTCCCGGGTGTAGATTGTTCAAAATAGATTCAACGACGGATATTTCGATGTGATTTTGCGTAAACGGACCGTCGGGGACGCCGGTCCCTACAAAAAATGATCCTCCCCCTGCTGACATCTCGTTAACCTCGAATTTATCATCAGTCTGCCGCTGATTTTTTGTAATCATTCATTATTTCTTATCACCCGAGGTGATTATCATGAAAAATATTCTTCTCCTCTTCGGGGGCCGCTCGTCCGAGTACGAAGTCTCCCTTTCGTCCGCATCGGGCGCGTATAACAATATCGACAAAACGAAATATTCCGTCCACCTCGTCGGCATCACCCGCGAAGGCAGATTCTACTACTATGCAGGCGATCCCGCTTGCATTGCTGCGGATACATGGACGGAAAACGAAATATACCCGCTTTCCCTCGACCTGTCCGACGGAACAGTGTCCTATGAGAAAAACGGCGAAACCGTACATATCCGCGTTGATGCAGTCCTGCCCATGATCCACGGGAAATTCTGCGAGGACGGAACACTGCAGGGACTGTTCGCCGTTGCGGATATTCCCGTCGTGGGATGCAGCTGCCAGTCGTCTGCGGTCTGTATGGATAAAGCACTCACGAAAATCGTCGTTGCCGCGGAAACAAACGTCCGGCAGGCAAAAGCAGTCATTCTCCGGGAAACGGACGTGAAGAACGAGGGCGACCTCGATGCAGTCCGTGAAAAAGCGGAAGCGGCGTTCGGCTATCCCATGTTCGTCAAACCCTCCCGCGCAGGCTCGTCCGTGGGCGTGAGCAAGGTCAAATCAGCCGATGCCTTCCGCACAGCTGTCCGTGCCGCTCTGAACGAGGATGATAAAGTCCTCATCGAAGAATGCATCACCGGCGTCGAAGTGGAAGTCGCTGTACTTGAGGAAAACGGTACCTATACCGTTGCACATCCGGCGGAAATCGACAGCGGATCGGCGGAATTCTACGATTACGAAACCAAGTATATCAGCGATGCATCGTCCTACTACCTCCCCGCACGGCTCCCGGAGGAAAAGCAGAACGAGGTGCGCGCTTATGCCGAAGCTATCTTCAAAGCACTCGACTGCCGCGGTCTGTCACGTGTGGACTTCTTCTTTACCCCCGAAGGCGAATTCGTCTTCAACGAAATCAATACCCTCCCCGGATTCACACCCATCTCCATGTACCCGAAGATGATGGTCAGCGAGGGCATCTCTTACGGGGAACTGGTCGGCAGACTGGTGGATACCGTCCTTGCCTGAAGACCGCGTATTGACAAAAATAAAACTGCTGCTCTTCCGGAAACCGGATTGTGCAGCAGGACGGTTATCAGCCGTATTATTCGATTTCTTCCAGATGCTCCCAGTCGATGTTTTCTTCGTCGATAAAGCCGCTTTCTTCCGCTTGGGCTATGCGTTCTGCTTCTTCCTTCGTTACTTTCGTGAAATCCGGATCCCATGCAAGAACCAGCTTTTGGATAAAGGCGTACGCAAAGTTTTTGTCATCTTCGGGCAGCAGATCAATCAGTCTGGCTGCTTCCAGTGCAATTTCAGACATAGAATCCTCCTCATTTGTAAATATCTCCGCGGTTGCCGATGCTGATGATATAAAGAATTTCCAGTTCATTATCCGTTCCGTATTTATAGATGACACGCCACGAGCCAATGCGAAGCCGCTTGCGGTTGTCGGTGTAACCCTGCATGAGTTTGATATCTCCGACCGGCGGAGACAGCGTCAGCCCCTGAATTGCTTCCCTGATTCTTGAAACGGATTTTTTGTCCAGTCTGCTCAAAAATTTCAGAGCATCTTTGGTATATCGGATAACCATGTGATAATTATGCCGTCACTCTCAATCAAACATTTCTGATTTCATTATAGTATAATCCCGCAGAAATTCAACCAATGAATTGTAAATTTTATCTTATTTCCTGAAAGGAGCACGCCATGTCCGTACTTTTCAAAACCGTGTCCGCACTAGAGAAATGCTTTCTTGACGAATCCATCGACTCCAAAACTGCCTTTACCGAAGCAGCCGTCCTTCGCGGCGAGGAATTCGCCTTTGAAATCGCCTATACCGGAGATAATCCGGCAGTATTCCCCCGCGATACCTTCCGCCTGCGCATCGACTCCGACCTCGCGGACTCCATCACCGTGCGCGAAATTGTCTCCGTCCCCGTCCGCGTGCCCTGCTTTGCATCCTCGGATGACAACTACCTGCGCAAAACACCCGGACTGTACCCCGACCTGCTCGCTCCCTGCGACCCGAACGGCAATCTCTACGCTACCCCCGGTCAGCTCAAGAGCCTGTATGTCGAAGTGAACGTCCCCGAAGACTGCACGCCCGGCGCACATACCATTACGCTCGTCTTCATCCAGAACGGCGAGGAACGGACTGCGGATTTTACCCTCAACGTCCTTGACGCTGTCCTCCCGAAACAGGAAACGGTCGTGACCGAATGGTTCCATACCGACTGCATTGCGAATTACTATAATCTCGAAACCTTCTCCGAAACGCACTGGGACTATATCGAAAAGTTCATGAAAACCGCAGTCAAGAACGGCATCAACGCCATCCTGACTCCCGTGTTCACACCTCCGCTCGATACGGCAGTCGGCGGCGAACGCAGAACAACCCAGCTCGTGGACGTCACTGAAAGAACCGATATCCTCGGCAATTCCGTCTGGGAATTCGGCTTTGATAAGGTCGAACGCTGGGTAGAGACCGGCAGAAGAGCGGGCGTGCAGTATTTTGAAATTTCCCATCTCTATACCCAGTGGGGCGTTGCACACGCACCGAAAATCATGGGTACGGACCGCTGTGGCAATTACCGCAGACTGTTCGGCTGGGAAACCGACTCCCTGTCCCCGGAATACAAAAACTTCCTCCGTGCTTTCCTGACCGCCTTCCTTGCGAAGATGAAGGAACTCGGCGCGGACAAGCAGTGCTTCTTCCATATCTCCGACGAACCGGGAACGGCACATCTCGACGCTTACCGGAACGCGAAGGCGCAGATCGAAGATATTCTCGAAGGATATCCCATCATGGACGCGCTCTCGAACTTTGAATTCTACCAGACCGGTGCAGTCGATCACCCGATTCCGTCGAATAACCATATCGAACCCTTCCTCGAAGCGGGTATCCCCGGACTCTGGACATATTACTGCTGCAGCCAGCACAGCCTCGTGTCCAACCGCTTCATCGCCATGCCCATGCAGCGCGGCCGCGTCATCGGTATGCAGATGTATAAGTATAACATCGCAGGATTTTTACAGTGGGGCTATAACTTCTATAATTCCTGCCACTCCACGAGAACGGTCAACCCCTATGAAGTCACCGACGGTGATTACTGGGTTCCCGCAGGCGATACGTTCTCGGTTTACCCCGGCGAAAACGGCGAAGCGCTCGAATCGCTGCACCTGAAGTCGTTCACCATGGCTCTTACCGATATGCGCGCCATGAAAGCGGCAGAAGCAAAAGCCGGACGGGAAGCTGTGATGGCAATCCTCGAACGCGAAGGGGAAATCACGTTCAAGCAGTACCCCCACAGCGCACAGTGGCTGCTTGAAACCAGAGAAATGATCAATGATCTGCTGAAATAAAGTGATGCGGCTGTCAATCGGCAGCAGGATTGATTGGTGAATTTGAAGTTGACGGTGTATGTCTGTCAGATGTCCGTTCGGTCTGCACCAAAGCCTTCCCCCTTGTGGGGAAGGGGGACCGCTGAATCAAGCAAGCTTGATTCGGTGGTGGATGAGGGGAAAAACGTGAAAATTTGATCGGTCTGTATGGGTATAGAATACCAGTCAACAAGGGTATAGAACCCCAGTCAACACAGGTTTAGAATACCAAATTGCCTGTTTTTACCCTCATCCGTCACTTCGTGACACCTTGCCCCACCGAATGAACAAAGTTCATTCAGGGGAAGGCTTTGTCCTTGGCGTTTTTTCACCTGTCACCAGTACGATAACTTCAAATTTTCATCATAAAAGTCAATCCACCCGCTTTGCGTACATCAGCAAACCCCTTGATTTTTTCCGAAAGATCCTGTATAATATACTATGGTGTGAAGTCCCGTGCGGATTTCACAGAATAAAGAAATTCCGATAGAGAGGACGGTACGCCGTGAAAAATAAACTGATTTTCCTGATCGTTGCGCTCGCGTGCTTTATTCCCTCGGTCGCTGCCTACGCAAGCTATCACCAGACGCAGAATGCGCCCGTGGAGGCAGGCAATGCGGTCAAGATCTCCATCACGGATGTCAACGAGAAAAATTTTGTTCTCACCAAGGAAGAAGAGGGTGACGAAGCAGATCAGCTCATCCAGTTCTTCATGGGCATGAAGAAAAACGCGCAGTCCATTGTCGCACTTCCCGACTCCCTCATGGGCGAGAAGTTCTTCATCGTCGTCATTTCAACGAACGTCAAGGACGAGGCGTACGAGTTCTACTTCTCCACCGACCCCACCGCCAACTATTTCCGCGCACAGAACGGTTCGACTTATAAAATCGCGGAAGCCGATGCCGCACAGTTCATCACCAGCCTCTACGCGGAAAGCCTGTATGAACAGTCCGCAATGCCCGTGCTGACTTTGTCGCATACATACGACGTCACACCGGACGCGGCTGTGTGGCAGTATAAGAACTACACCGGCGATTACGTTGATTCCGATGTTGCGGCTCTCGTTTCTCCCACGGAGGAAAAATACGAAGTCGAAGGCGGCATTGACCTCTCCTTCGATACACAGCCCGATAACTGTTCCGTTGTTGTCACCGATGCCTTCGGAACCGTCCTTTATGACGATACCCTCGCGCTGCTTCCCACGTTCCGTCTCGAAACAACGGAAAACGTCAATGTCAAAGTGACCGCAACATGGTACGAAGACCCCGCGCGCTCCTTCTGCGGAAAGCTCGAGTACGCATTTACCTCCTTCGTGACCGCTCCCGCTGAATTCTACCTCGGCATGACCACGGTGGAAAACGGCAAGTTTACCGCGATCACCGCGCTCAATGTCTCCAAACCCGAAAATATCCGCTTTGCTTCCTCTATGGAAAACGCGGCGCATCCCGTCTTCTATCCCGCAGGGGAAAACAGAGCTGTCGCGCTTCTGCCCGTGTCCGTGGATACACCTTCCGGCATCTATACGCTCACCTTTACTTACGGCGGTACCACGCAGGATACGCTTCTCACAGTTGAACATACCGGCGAAAAGATTTCCCAGTATCAGGTCAGTGAAGCGGTGATCCAGTCCACACGCAATGCCGCCGCGCTTGAACAGTTCGATACCACGGCAAAGAGCCTGATGGCAAAGGGATCGGCTGAACGGTACTTCTCCGGATACTTCCTCACCGGCATCAACGGCGCAAATACGCTCCGCAGAGGCTTCGGCAGAGATATTTACTTAAACGGCTCCGCCAATGTGTCCTACCGCAATAACGGGGTTGACTACGAATCCGCCGCAGGTCTGGAAGTCGTCGCGTGCAACGCAGGGGAAGTCGTCTTCGCGGGTACGCTCGATTACGCCGGCAATATGGTTGTTATCGAACATGGCTACGGTCTGAAGACGTGGTACTATAACCTCGGCGCTGTTTCCGTATCCGTTGGGGAAAAGGTCGAACGCGGAAGCGTCATCGGTGCAACCGGTCAGACAGGCTTTACGGGTGCTGTCGGTGCGCATATCGCCATGTCCGTCGGCGAATCTTTCGTCTCGCCGTATGATACATGGCAGGACTCCACCCGCGCCGGTAAGGTTATCATTGCAAAGATTGACGAATAACTGAACAAATCCAAATCATACGGAACCGTACGTTGTCTGACTAAAACCAGCGTACGGTTCGTTTTATCATCCAAGACCAAACGCTGCCATCATAAAAGTTTTGATCCAACTTTTTCAAAAGTTGGCAGGGTTTGAAGGGGCGGCGCCCCTCATCGATCTCCGCAGAGATCGAAACACCCATGCGTTCGAAAAAGTTCCTCTTTTTGGTTCTTTTTCTCCTCGCTAAAGGAGAAAAAGAACGAACTAAATTCATAAATTCACTCTAAAGCGTGCAGCAAATTATTTATTTAAGGAAAAACTATGCTTCACTTTATTATCGGACGGTGCGGAACGGGAAAAAGCACCCTCGTTTCGGATGCCGTCGTCAGGGAAATCACCCACGGAACACGCCCCGTCGTCCTGCTTGTGCCGGAACAGCAGACCGTCGTGTGGGAAACAAAAATGGCATCCATCCTCCCGCCCAGCGCAAACTTCCGGCTCGAAATCACCAACTTCACCCGCCTCGCCAATTCCGTCTTCCGTGAAAGCGGCGGACTGGCACGGCAGCTGGTCGATAACGGTACACGCGCACTGCTCGTCTGGCGTGCCATGCTGTCCGTGTGGGATCAGCTGACCGTGTATAATCACTGTACTGCCGGACGAGAGGACAGAAATATCCCCACCCTCCTTGCCGCCGTTGATGAACTCAAAAACAGCGGCATTTCTCCCAAACAAGCCGAAGAAGCGCTCAAAAAACTCGAAAACGACAACGATCAGCCAAATCCCCCCTCCGATTCCCGCTCGCAGAAAGCAGACCTGCACGCAAGACTGTCCGATGCAGTCCTCACCTACGCCGCCTATGAAGAACTTCTGCATGAATCGTATATCGACCGCGGGGATCTGCTGGCGGAACTGGCGAAATCCCTCCGTGACTGCCCGTATTTTCAGGGGAAAGCGGTCTTTGTCGACTCCTTCTTCTCCCTCACCGCAGCCGAGGAACGCATCCTTTTCCAGATTTTCAGACAGGCTGACGACGTCACGCTCACCTTCGCCTGCCCGCCAACGGAGAAAAAACACAGCGAATCCGAGCAGATTTCCATGCTCGCGGAAGAATCCCCCGCCGAACGCAGCGGAGAAATCCAGTTCGCGGAAACCGAGCAGTACCTGCGCCGTGCCTCCTCTCTCGCCGCACGTGCAGGACAAACCGTCGAGCGGATTTTCCTCACCGAAAACCGCCGCCATATGCACGCCCCGGAACTCGCCGCCATCGAAGAAAAACTCTTTGACTACCTCGCCGACCTGAACCCGCCCCGCGAATCGCCCGAACCGGCAAGGGATGTGCAGATTATCGCCTGTGCCGACCCCGCCGATGAAGTGCAGGCGTGCGCCGCTGTCATCGACCGTCTGCTCCGGGAAGGATATCGCGCAGGAGAAATCGCCGTTGCCGCACGCAATATGGATCAATACGAAGGCATCGCCGACCGCGTGCTTCGCTCCCATAACATTCCCTGCTTCCTCTCCGAAACGAGCGGCGTTTCCTCCCTCCCCGCAGTCCGATTCGTCCTGTCCGCACTCGCAGTTGCCGCAAACGGATGGCAGAGACGCGACCTCATCCGCCATATGAAAACCGGACTCACCCTCGTCGGCAGAACAGCGGACGCACTCCCGCCCGAAACGGATGCAGTCCCGCCCGATGCGGACGAACAGACCGAAGAACAGCCGGAACAGAGCATCAATACCGCGCTCGAAGGGGATGTGCTCGAACTCTATACGGAAACGTGGAATATCCGCGGCCGAACTATGTTTGCTTCCGGTGCGTGGTCGATGAATCCCGCCGGATACCGCGTTGAACATACTCCCGTGGGGGACGAAATGCTGCGTCTTGCCAATGCCGCACGTGAAAAACTCGTCACTCCCCTCGAACGCTTCCTTTCCGTCTTTGACAGCGGCGCCGCCAATGTGCGCGAAATCGCCGAACGCATCGTTCTGTATGCCGAAGACTGCCGCCTTGACGAAGGGCTGGAGGATGCCGCGCAGTCCTACCGGAAAATCGGCATGAAAGCCGAAGCGGATAAAGTGCGCCGCAGTTGGGAAAAGGTCTGCGAAATCCTCGACTGTATGGTGACTGCCCTCGGCGATACCACCCTCGATGCATCGCGCTTTGCAGGACTGTTCTCCCGTGTCGCATCGTCCTTTGATGTCGGAAGTATCCCCACCGGTATGGACGAAGTCCTCCTCGGCAGTGCTTCCGGCGTGCGCATGGATCAGGCGAAGTGCGTCATTATCCTCGGCGCCGTGGAAGGGGAGTTCCCCGGAGCAGTGTCGGATAACGCCGCATTCTTCGGGGAAAGGGACAAAATCGAACTGGAAGGCGTCGGTCTTTCAATCGGTTCCCCCGACCGGGATATCCGCGCCGCAAGAGAGAATTTCATGTTCTACCGCACCGCAGCGTCCGCGAAGGATAAGCTCTATGTCCTCACTTCCTCGCCGGATGCGCTTTCCGAAGGAGCACTGCGGATCGAAGCTGTCCTCGGAAGCATGGGCAAATCCTGCAGGGTGAAATTCGCCGACCTGCCCGCAGAGGAAATCGTGTACCATCGGGAAACGGCGGAATACCTCCTTGCCAGAAGAACGGACGAAAAAGAACGCCGGCTTTTGCGCGCTCTCATCACGCGGACAGCGGACAGCACCGGTGCACCGGACAGCACCGACCATACGGCAGATCAGTACAGCGCCGGCAGTTCCACGGTTGCGGGAGCACAGATGCTTCTCACAGGACAGCAGACGATAGCCGGACAGGGTACGCATGGGGATAAACGCCCCCGCATGACGCTTTCGCAGTCGAAAATCGAATCATTTGTGCAGTGCCCGTTCCAGTACTGGTGCCGCTACCAGATGAAGCTGCGCCCTGCCGCAAAAGCGGAAATCACGCCGCCCGATATCGGAAACTTTGTGCACGCAGTCCTCGAACGGTTCTTTGCCGATCTGCCTGCCGATGCGGTTCTGCCGCTCACACATGAAGAAACAGAAGCGCGCGCCGACGGGATTATTGCCGATTACGTCCGTGCACTCGCGGAAAAGGGAGCCGGAAAAAGCGGTGCCGGCAGCTCTCCGCTAAACGACGGACGGCTTTCGTACCTGTTTCTGCGTCTGCGGCGGCACGTGCTCGTCTTCCTTGAAGCGATCATGGAGGAACTCGGACAGAGCGCATTCCGCCCGACTGCATTTGAACTGCCTATTGGGGGGCTGCATCCGGACGACGGAAAAGCGTCGGTCAAGCCCATCGTCATCCGGACGGAAAACGGAACGGACGTCACCCTGCAGGGTATCGCCGACCGCGTGGATGTGTATGACGCACCCGACGGAAAACGGTATGTCCGCGTGGTGGATTATAAAACCGGATCGAAATCGTTCTCGCTCGACGATGTGCGCCGCGGACTGCACGTGCAGATGCTCATCTACCTCTTTTCGCTGTCGAAAAACGGACTGGGCGCGGGTACTCCCATGATTCCGGCAGGCGCATCGTATTTTCAGGCGAAGCCCGTGTCCGTGTCGGAGAGTACCGAACCTGATGCCGAGACCGCACGCAGACTTGCCGCCGAACGAATCGAGCGAAGCGGGGTTTTCCTCGCCGAAGAAGAAATTCTCCGCGCCATGGACGGGGAAATGAGCGGGAAATACCTGAAAATCAAGCAGGATAAAAACGGAAACTGGCAGGGAAGCGGAAAGAGTACATCGCTTCTGTCGCTGGAAGAACTCGGTTCGCTTGCCGGGGAGCTGGAAACGGTGATCGGGAAAATTGCCGGGGAAATGCTCGAAGGCAGAGCGGATGCCTCGCCGCTGACTGTCGGAGGAAAAGACCCGTGTACGTGGTGTGAACATAAGCTCATCTGCCGCGTCCGGGCAACAGAGAACGCAGAAGATTAAGATAAACTTTGTCGCCAAAAAGTTTTGGTCGAGCTTTTTCAAAAGCTCGTGGGGATCCAAGGGGCAAAGCCCCTGGTCGAGGACCGCAGTCCTCGAAATACTCAGGACTTCCGAAAAAGTTCCTTTTTTCGGTTCCTTTTTTCCTCGCTAAAGGAAAAAAGGAACAACCAACAATCTGTATATCCCAAATGACCACGCCCCCCATAACCGAACGGAGAACCACCATGCCGAAAATTGCCTATACACCGGCGCAGAAACGCGCTGTCTTCTACCCGGACGGAAACCTGCTCCTGTCCGCGGCAGCCGGAAGCGGAAAAACAGCCGCTCTGACCGGAAGAATCGTTGAACTCATCGCCGAAAACCGCGCCGAGCTGTCCGAAATGCTCATCGTCACCTTCACCAAAGCCGCGGCAGGCGAAATGAAAACGCGCATCGCAAAAAAAGTGCGCGAAAGAATGGAAGAGGTAAAAGGAACGGACGCACAGACCACTGCCAGACTGTCCCACGCGCTCACCCAGCTTCCGTCCGCGGATATTTCCACCATCCACTCCTTCCTCTACCAAACCCTGCGCCCCTATTTCCCCGCACTCGGACTGTCCGCGGACGCATCCATCGGGGAAGCGCAGGAATTCGATAAAATGAAAGCGGAAGTCATGCGGGACGTCACGGACGACTTCTTCGCCGGACACCTCACAGCGGAAAACGCACAGGATTTCGTCCAGCTCGCCGATACCATCGGACAGGCGCGCGATACAACCGCCGTGGACGCGGAACTGCTCTGGCTCGCCGAACGGCTGGCAAATATGGGCGAGGATGTCTCCGTTCTCCTTTCGTTTGCTGAAGAACTGGAGAAAAACGCACGCGCGGACGTGGCGGAAAGCGCATACGGAAAAATCGCCGCCGCACAGACTTTGCGCTTCGTGAAGCATTACCGCGGCGTGTTCGATTCGTTCGCGGACGAGTTTGAAACCGATGTCCCCACTGCGGAAAAATACGGCGCGGCTCTTGGCGGTATCCTCGGATGGCTTGCCGATGCATATAGCCTGCTCACGGACGAAAATCCCTCCTACGCCGCGCTGTGTACGCATTTTTCAGCCTATACACCCGTCCCCCTCGGCAGACTGGCGGCGAAAAATGCCTCGGAAACGTCGAAAAACTTCAAATATTTCCGCGATCTGTTCCATAAGGAGCTGAAAGCGCTCACAGCGGATTATTATGTCTTTGAACCCGATGCCTTCCCGCGTGCCGCCCAAAAAACCGCGCAGATTCTCCGGACAGCACACAGCGTCATCGCCGTGTACGAAAAGCGGCTGACGCAGAGAAAACAGGCGCTCTCCCTCATGGAGTACGGAGACCTCGAACGGTACGCCGCCAAAATTTTCATCGGCGAAAACGGGGAGCGCACGGAGGCGGCTGCGGAAATCGGCAAGCGGTATAAGTACATCTTCGTGGACGAATATCAGGATACCAACCGCGTGCAGGACGAACTGTTCCGGGCAGTCGGCGCAGAGGCTGTGCGGTTCATGGTCGGCGATATCAAACAGTCGATCTATCGCTTCCGGGGAGCTGACCCGCGCGTGTTCTCGTCCTACCGCAGAATCTGGGAAAAGGTTTCGCCGGATGGGGAGGACTGTCCGGCACCGGGCGGGTCGATCTTCATGAGCGAGAATTTCCGTTCCGCACCGGATGTGATCCGCTTCATCAACGCCGTGTCCGACCATATCCTTCCGTTCGGGGGCATTCCCTATGAGCCGGAGGACGCACTCCTCTGCGGAAAACAGCCGTACGGGGATGAAGGAACACATATCCCCGCAGAAATCGTGCTCATCGACCGCAAAGAAACGGCGGAAGAAGACACGGCGGATGAGGATAAAATTCCCGAACCGTACCCTGAAGCCGCTTATACGGCAGAACGGATTGCCGCGATGCTCGGCCGGTATTCCGAGGACGGAAGCCGGATTCTCGCGCCGGGGGATATCGCTGTGCTCCTGCGCAGTCCTTCCGCGGACGGGGAAGCCTACCGGAAGGCTCTGGAAGCGCGCGGCATTCCCGCTGAGACGAAAACTGCCCGTCCCCTCGGCGAATATGCGTCCGTGATGCTGCTTGTGTGCCTGCTGTCGCTCATCGACAATCCTCTGCGGGATATTCCGGCGGCGGGTGCGATGCGCTCGTCCCTGTTCGGCTTTACGACGGAGGACCTCGTTCTTCTGCGTCGGATGGCGGGGGATCTGCCGCTGTATACCGCTGTTCTCGACTGCGCGGCGCAAAAGGAGCTTGCCGATGCCGATGCCGATGCCGATTCTGCGGATTCTTCCGACAGTGATGCCGGTGATGCCGGAACACTTGCGGAGAAGTGCCGGAGACTGACGGATTTTCTGGACGAGGAGAAAACCGTGCTCGGGGGTGTGTCCGCGGACCGGTATCTGGAAAATCTGCTTCTGAAAACGGACTTTTTCCGTCTAACGGAAATCCGCGAAAACGGAAGCGAACGGGATGCGGTGCAGAGAGTGCTCGATCTGGCACGCGCATATGAACGGAGCCGTGCGGGAAGCGGACAATCCATCGGCGCGTTTCTCGAATACCTGCGCGACGCCATGGAGCAGGACGCACAGAAGCCGCAGAGCAGTACCGATGCTGTGTCGATCTGCAGTATCCACGCATCGAAGGGGCTGGAATATCCGGTGTGCTTCCTGTGCGGGACTGCGAAGAAGCGCAACGATCAGGACGAACGGCGGACGATCCTCTTTGATGATGTGCTCGGTTTCGGAATGCAGCTTCCCGACAGCACGGGGCTGATCCGGTGCGACAATCTCATCCGCCGTGCGATCGGTGCGAAGATGGCAGACGACGCGGTGGAGGAAGAGATGCGGATGCTGTACGTGGCGCTGACCCGTGCGCAGACAAAGCTGATTGTCACGGCGAAGGTGGATCATGCCGAAAAATGGCTGGAGGAATGTGCGCTGGAAGCGGAATTTGCGGACGAGTACACGGTGAAAAATGCATCGTCGTACATGGATTGGATTGCCGCATCCGTCGTCGGGCGGAAAACGTCTCCGTCGTGGCAGGTGCGCGTGGTCCGTGCATCGGAAATCGGCAGGGCAGTGCAGACAGCGGCGGACGAATCGGATGATACCGGAGACGTGGACGAAGAATTGCTCCGGGAACTGCGCTGTCGTGCGGATGCGGTTTATCCGTACGGGTATCTCGAAAAGATTCCCGCAAAGCTGGTGGTTTCCCGGCTCGAACCGGAGATTCTCGACGAAGACGGAGCGGCGGAAATTGCGATGGAAGCGGATGAGCAGCCGGCTTCTGCAAAAACGGCACCTGTAGGACAGGTTTCTGTTAGACCGGCTCCGGTTAGACCGGCATTCATGCGGGAGAGCGGTGATGCGAAGGCGAACGAGGTCGGGTCGGCTGTGCACCGGTTCTTACAGTTTGCGGATTTTCACGCACTGGCGCGGGACGGTATAGAGGCAGAAAAGTCGCGGCTTGTGGAGAGAGAATTTCTCGCGCCGGCAGATGCATCGCTGATTCCTGCGGCGCAGATCGAACGGTTTGTGCAGTCTGCGCTGTTCCGGAGTCTGCTGGAGAGCGCGTTTGTGAAGCGGGAATTCCGGTTCAACGTGCTGATGGACGCGGCGGAATTTACAGCGGACGAAGGACTGAAGGAAAAGCTCGCTGGAAGCGGAACGAAGATCACGGTACAGGGTGTTGTGGACTGTGTATACCGGGATGCGGACAGCGGAAAGCTGGTGCTGATCGACTACAAGACGGATGCGGTTTATGCGGACGAGTGGAAGGATCGCAGAAAGGCGTATGCACGTCTGCGGGAGAAGCACAGAAATCAGCTGTCGTACTACAGGGAAATCTGCTCGCGCTTGTTTGAGGAAGAGATTGAAGAAGCGTATATTTACTCCACGGTGCTGGGGAGTTTGATACGGGTATAAAAAAAAGAGGGCTGCCGCATTGATGGAAAATTCCGGAATGCGGCAGCCTGTTTGGTTATGCAGATTGTTTGTTGTTCCTTTTTTCCTTTAGCGAGGAAAAAAGGAACCGAAAAAAGGAACTTTTTTGGAAGTCTTGGGTGTTTCGATCTCTGCGGAGATCGATTTAGGGCGCTGCCCTAAAAACCCGCAAACTTTTGAAAAAGCTCGACCAAAACTTTTAAACTGACAAAGTTGGGCGTAGATTTATTCTATATCCCCGAAGAGCATACCGTTGACATATTCTTCCGTGAACGACGGGTCGGACGACAGTTCCACATACGCGGAGTTCGCCATAACATCATCAAGATTTTCACGGAACTTCTTCGAGAAGAGGAACATCGACGCGCCCTTGGCAGAAGTATTGCCGACTGCGTGGATATTATCCCCCTTGACAGCATCAGCGGGAAGCAGACCGATATGCGCCGCCGCCGTTACGTCAATACCGCCGCCGAACGATCCTGCGATATACAGGTCATCCACATCGCACTGTTCCACGCCTGCCTTGGAAAGCAGAACGGACGTGCCTGCGGAAATCGCCGCCTTTGCGGTCTGCACCTGACGGATATCCCCGTCCGTGATGAAAACATCTTCGGTCAGCGCGATGGTTGCGCGTCCTTCGTCGTCTTCACCGAGTGCGGATTCAAACAGCGGGTAGATATCTTCATACGCTTCATCCTCCGGTTCGCCGTCGTCGCAGATTCTGCCGAACGCGGTGACCAGCCCGGTTTTCAGGAATGCGGAAATTGCCGCGATGACGCCGCTTCCGCAGATACCGACAGCTTGTGCGTTCTGAACGGTTTTCAGAGCGAATCCGCCGTTTTCGGTATCGGCATCAACATGATAGATCGCGCCTTCCGTTGCGGACATACCCATCTGGATATGCGCGCCTTCGAGAGCGGGACCTGCGGCGGTTGCGGCGAAGAGGTATTTCTTTTCCGCGTCGGGATTCTTCGTATTGATGCAGCAGAGCTCTCCGTTTGTGCCGAGGTCGAGGAAGATGCTTGCCGCGGATGCGAGTTCCGGCTTGGTGGTAAGCAGGTAAGCAAGACCGAAGGTGATATCGCCGCCGACATAGGACGCGGAGAGGGGTGCGAGGTAAACGGGTGCGTTCGCGTGGCAGAAGAGCTTGCCGCTGTTCGGGGACTTGGCAAACAGTTCCCCTGCGCGTACGGAGTAACCGAACTGCGTGGAGAGGAAGAACGGCACGGTGCTGAACGAGTCGGTGGGGATGGATGCAAAGAGGTGTTCCATGGTGGAGTTGCCGGCAACGGTGACGTAAACGATATCGTCCGTTGTACCGGCGCCGGACTGCGCGAGGAGGAGATCAGCGGAGGAGCGGACAGCGCCGAGGACTTCGCAGAAGAGGGTATCGGTACCGTTTTCGGTGACGTAGCTCATACGGGAGATGACGTCACTGCCGTGTCTGCGCTGGGGGTTTTCCGTGACTTTTTCCGCGAGGATGGTGCCGTTTTCGGCATTCCAGAGGGAGACTGCGACGGTGGTGGTGCCGATATCGCAGGCGAGAGCGAGGGGCGTGAAGGCATTCTTTTCGACACGTGCAACGGAGAGCGCGGTGCTCTGGTCGGGCGCGAAGGTAACGGTAACAGCCGCGTAGAGTTCGAGCTGTTCTTTACGGATGAGAGCGGATGTTTCAGCGAGGACGTCATCGGGAATGGTGACGGATGCCGCGGAGGAAGCGAGGGTTTCATCGGCGAACGCGGTGCGGACAGCGCTGACGAGGTTCGCGTATGTATCGAGGGGTGCTTCAATGGTGGGTTTTGTGAGGGAGATTTTCTTCACGCGCACAACGGGAACAAAGTCTTCTTTGGATGTAATGGAATCCTTGGAAGCGGCAACGCCGGCGCCTGTAAGCTGTTCATAATCGGGGAGGAAGACATCTTCGATTCCGTCGGTGCTGGGCACGAGGCAGGCATAGACGATGGTGACGCTGTCTTTGCAGGCATCGGGCACGCGGCATTTTGCGAGAAAATCGGCGGCATCCGCATCCGAGAGCGCAGCACGCGCCTTGGAGGGGACAGCGGAAGTATCTCCGGAGAGAGCGACGAGGCACTTTTTGCAGGTACCGCGGCCGCCGCAGGGAGAGTGCACCTGCACGCCGGAGAGAGAACCGATCACGGAAAAGAGGGAACCGTTCGATTCGGCAATGTCAAAGGTCTGGCTGGAAAAATGAAGTTTCATAAAAGACTCCTTTCACTCTTCGTCTGCGAAGCGGATCGTTTTGGTTTGTCCGTCGGCAGAGAGGATGGTGTGCGGGAAAATATCGGATGCTTCATGGAAGCAAACAGACGGGTCGGGGAGAGCGGGGCTGTAATGGGTCAGCCACAGCTCGCTGCATTCGGCGTCGCGTGCGAGTTTAGCGGCGTCGCGCATGGTCATATGGGCGGATTCTTTGGCGCGGTCGTTCTTTTCGGCTTCAAACATGCCTTCGCAGATGAGAAGATCCGCATCGTACGCCATGGTAGAGATGATTTCGATGGGGCGCGTATCGGTAGCGAAGGTGACATGGATGCCGCGTCTTGCCTGACCGAGAACCATATCGGGTGTGAATCCGTCAACGGTTTCGCCTTTCTGGAGTTTCGACCAGAGTTTCATGGGGACGCCGTTTTTTTCGGCTTTTTCGCGGTCGAACTTTCCGGCGCGGTTGAGGCGGATATCGTACCCGAGGCAGGCGGACGAGTGGCGCACTTCAAATGCGGTGACGGAAAAACCGTGCCGTTCGATGCAGTCAAAGTCGCCCAGCGTCTGCGTCCGGATGCGGAACGGAAGCTCCGGCGCGATGGTTGTCAGATTTTTCACAACTTCATCCACGCCCTTCGGCCCGCAGATCAGAAGCGGTTCGCTGTGCCCTTCATTCCCCATGGAAAGAAGCAGTCCGGGCAGTCCGCTGCAGTGATCGGCATGAAAATGCGTCAGCAGAATCGTCCCGATCTTCCCAAGCGAAAATCCCGCTTTCTTGACTGCAAGCTGCGTCCCTTCCCCGCAGTCAATCAGCATTCCCGTGCCGTTATACCGCAGATAACAGCAGCTCAGAAAACGATCAAGCTGTGGGACAGTCCCGCCGGTTCCGGGAAGGCATACGTCTAACATGGTCATGACTCCTTTTTGTTTTTACTAAGGGTGTGGTGAGGGGGAACGGTCGCTTTTTTGAAAAAAAGCTCCGCAAAAAACTTTATACTGACAAGGTGCACAGCGGCGCCATAGATGCAGTTGATATGATAACGAAGGGGATGGGAGAAATAAGCTGTTTAGCTTCAGCTGAACGAAACCGTACTCCGTCCAAAGGATCAGAATATGGTAAAGACGGAAGTCAGGGACCGCCGAGACCCTGACTTCCCACGCCGTGGAGAGCTCAAGTGATTTGCAGTCCAAAGGTAAAGTTGGGCAAGGCTCACGCGCGTGGTGAAGTTATGCGGGAGCTAAAGATACATACTGTGCAGTCGCGTCACGTCGAATAGATTTCGTCATGGAATTTATTCCATGATGAAATCCCGACCAGCTTCACAAACGGGGTCA
>JAFQLN010000080.1 GCA_017414585.1 Clostridia bacterium
CTGAACCTGAAGTTCCCGCCGAACCCGAAGTTCCCGCCGAACCTGAAGTTCCTGCTGAACCCGAAGTTCCCGCAGAACCGGAAGTTCCCGCTGAACCGGAAGTTCCCGCTGAACCTGAAGTTCCTGCTGAACCTGAAGTTCCTGCAGAACCCGACTCTGGCGCAAGTGAAGAACAGACTCCGGCTGATGAAGCTGGAGCAGAAAACAACGAGGAGGCACAGGCATGAAGAAATCTATTCCTTCTATTTTTAAAGAAGGCATTCTGACAAACAACCCTGTCTTTGTGCAGCTTCTCGGTATGTGCCCGACGCTTGCGACAACGACATCTGTAAAAAACGCGGTCGGCATGGGTGCGGCAGTCATCGCCGTCCTTGCCTTCTCCAATCTGTTCATCTCCCTTCTGCGGAAAATCATTCCGAAAGAAGTGCGTATTGCGTCCTATATCGTCATTATCTCCGGATTTGTCACCATGGTTGAACTGCTGATCAAAGCGTTTTTTCCCGCGATTGACGCCGCACTCGGTCTGTTCATTCCGCTGATCGTGGTAAACTGCATCATTCTCGCACGTGCGGAAGCATTTGCATCCAAAAACGGTCCGATTGCTTCTTTCCTTGACGGAATTGCAACCGGCATCGGCTTCATGCTTGCACTGATCTGCATTGCGTTTGTCCGTGAACTGCTTGGCACCGGCATGCTGTTTGCGGCACAGGACGGATCGGGCGGCGTGCAGATTTTCGGCGACTGGTTCTCTCCCGCAACGATTTTCCTGATGCCCACCGGCGCATTCCTGACACTCGGCTGTCTGATTGCTCTGGTACAGAAACTGCAGGATACCGCAGCAAAGAGAGGTCTGCAGAAACAGCTGGAAATTGATGCCATCGACGCAGGTTATCATGCAACGCTGATGCGTGACGTATCGACCGGCAAAGTCATCCGCAAGAGACTGCAGCCCGAAACAAGCGCAGATGCGGCGGAAGCTGTGGACAGCGATGAACTTCTGCCGGACGAAAATCCCTCGGCTGATCCGGAATCCTGATAAGGAGGAGCGTACATATGGAAAATATTTTTATGATCATGTTCACAGCCATTATCACGGAAAATTTCATTTTTTCGCGGTTCTACGGCTGCTGTCCGTTCCTCGGTGTTTCGGATAAACCTTCGACCGCTCTGGGTATGGGCATGGCGGTTACGTTTGTTATGACACTTGCCTCCGCGGCGACATGGGCTGTCTATACCCATCTGCTTGTTCCGTTCGGACTTGAATACCTGAAAACCATCGCGTTCATTCTTGTGATCGCAACGCTTGTGCAGTTTATTGAAATGTTCCTGCGTAAGTTTATCCCCGCACTTTACAGCGCACTCGGTATCTATCTGCCTCTGATCACCACCAACTGTGCGGTTCTCGGAGCGGCGCTCGTCAATATCGAAGAAGGCTACAGCTTCATCGAAAGTCTCGTGTTCGGATGCAGTGCCGCGCTCGGTTTTACGATGGCAATCGTCATTTTCGCCGGTGTCCGCGAACGGCTGGCTTTTGCGGAGCCTCCGAAATCGTTCCGCGGCTTCCCGATTCTGCTGATTTCGGCAGGTCTGGCAGCTATGGCATTCTCCGGATTTTCCGGCATGAGTTTCTGAGGAGGTGTACGGGATGAAAGAAATCATTCTTCCGATTGTCATTTTTATCGGTCTCGGCATCTTCATGGGCGTTCTTCTTGCAGCGGCATCCAAGATTTTTGCTGTCAGGAAAAACGAAACTGCAGAAAAGATCGCGGAATGCCTGCCCGGTGCAAACTGCGGCGGATGCGGTTATTCCGGATGTGCAGCGCTCGCTGAAGCGATTGCAAAAGGCGAAGCGGCTGTGACGAAATGTTCGGTCGGCGGTGCGGAAACAGCACAGGCAATCGCAGCGATCATGGGTGTCGAAGCCGGAGAAACCGTCCGGATGCGCGCGCAGGTCATGTGCTCCGGAACCTCGGAATACGCAAAGAAAAAATACATTTATGAAGGCGTTCCGGACTGTACCGCTGCTGCGAAAATCGGCGGCGGCGACAAGCTGTGTAAAAACGGCTGTATCGGGCTTGGAACGTGCGTCAAAGCGTGTCCTTTTGGTGCGATATCCGTCCAGCAGGGGATTGCCGCTGTTGACTATACCAAATGCAAAGGCTGCGGCGTATGCGTAACCGCCTGCCCGAAGAACATCATCCGGCTGATTCCCTTCGACAGCAAGCACTGGGTCGGATGTATGTCGGTCGATGACGGAAAGAACACGCGCAAAGTCTGCGATGTCGGATGTATTTCCTGCAAAATCTGTCAGAAAAACTGTCCGACCGGGGCTATTTTGGTCGATAATTTTGTCGCCAAGATAGACTATCCCAAGTGCATCGGATGCAATGTCTGCGTAAACAAATGTCCGCGCCATATTATCTGGTCCGGCGAAACACAGGGAAAACTGGGACTTGCCATCACCAGAGTGGATCCCACCTGAACAGAAAACGGAACCGGCTCGTGAAAAACGGGTCGGTTTTTCCATAGGAGGAAATATGACTGAAAAGATGCCGGAGCAAATCCGGAAGATGACAGAAGGACTGCCGTATACAAAAGACACCATCGGAATGTCGGATTCACGGGTGCTTCTCTTTGACGACATGGTTCTGAAAATCGAAAATCAGAACAAAATGACCGAGCAGCAGAATGCTATGCTTCGCTGGCTGCAGGGGAAACTGCCTGTTCCGCAGATTCTTTGGTCGGAAAATGCGGAAGGGAGGTCATGGCTCCTGATGACAAGAATCCGCGGGGAGATGTCCTGCGCCGAATCCTGTATGAAAAAGCCCGCCGAAACCGTGGCAGCCATCGCGGAAGGCATACACCGGTTCTGGTCAGTTGACCTGATGGATTGTCCGGCAGAGAATTCCGTTGACCGGATGCTCAGGGAAGCCGGGGAACACCTTGCTGTCCGGAAAACGTGTGAATGGAACGGAACGCACGGCTTTACATCACCTGAAAAACAGCTTATCTGGCTGGAACAGAATAAGCCCGGAGAAGACACAGTCTTTTCACACGGAGATTACTGTATGCCGAACGTGCTGTTGGAAAACGGGAAAATCAGCGGGTTGATTGACCTTGCGCAGAGCGGCGCGGCGGATCGGTGGTATGATATCACATTGATGCTGCAGAGTCTTGAACGCAATTTTACCGGATTTTTCGGAGGCAGAAGCTACCCGGGATTTGAGCACGGTATGTTCTTTTCGGCGCTGGGACTGAAAGAGGATAAAGAAAAGACAGAATACTTTCTGATGCTCGATGAACTCTTCTCAGTATAGGAATAATGCATAAAATAATAGCGTGTAAAATGTGCATATATACAAAAAGTCAGCATCCCGAAACTTTTAAAGTGTTATCTCTTGAAAAAAGCGTGAAAATGATTTATTATATATGCAGTATGGCGTGAAAGTGCGCTTTACATATTAAAAAGAAAATTTTTAATCCGGAGGATTATTCAAA
>JAFQLN010000081.1 GCA_017414585.1 Clostridia bacterium
CCAGCGTCCGTCGCCCAGCTGACGCAGAACGATTTCACGGGGACTGTCCGCACCGCCGCTTCTGATATACAGCTTCTTGTAGCCTTCATTGGCATCGGAATATACGCCCGATTCCACAGTGACGGTAAAGGGCGTGTCGGGAGTGTAGTCATTTGCAGGAACCGCGCCCTTGAAATAGGAGAACGGAACATGATGCCCGTCACTGAAGCGATCGTTCAGGAACGAAATTTCGTGATTGGACAGCGGACGGGGACCGCGCAGGAAATTCAGCATTTCCGTACCGATGGTTTTGTCAGCTGCATATACACACAGAGCACACACCGTCAGCGCAGCAGTCTGGAAAGGATTTTCAAGTGCTGCCTCCGGCAGAGCCTTCATTTCCGCAAGACTTTCGGGAAGTGCGGCAAAGGTAAAGGTTTCCTCCTTGGATGCAAGTGCGGATGCAGCATTTTTTACACCGTTTTCCAGTGCATCGTTTGCGGTTTTCTTAAGCTTATCAAAGATTGACATGGTATTTTCCTCCTGAGAGTTAAAATTTTATTATTTTTATTCATTTTTCTGCGGTTTCGATCCACACGGGCATCCCGTCATCGCCGACCCTGCAGATTCCGTAAATCTGTACGGGCGCACCGCCGCTTTCGTCAAGCCGCATCATTAGGATTCTGTCCGGATCAAGATGAACCGTTTCGTACATCACGGCATCCGTCTGTCCGATAAAAGAAATTCCCTCTCCCGTGATCTCATAGACATTGGTTTTCGCCCCAGCACCGTCAGCGGGAACATTCAGATATAAAAACTGCCGTAAATTCTTTCCGATGTAATAGACATCGAAGGGAGTATTGCGGAAATTTTCCCGGTATTCCTGTTTTTTACCGTAGAAATCCTTCACAGAACAGACCCACTCCCCCTCTGTTCCCGTCTCATCCGCCAAAAATTCCATCCGAAGGGTTCTGCCGTCTCCAAGGGGATAATTGATATTCCGATCCAGAGGTATCATCTGCCGTAGTGGGACAGTATTCCATTCCGGTTTGAAAAAATGCGGATAATCCTCAGCGGAAAGGATGATATGCTGTGAGGGGAAGTATGAACCGATGAAGAATACATGGGCACATCCGGGGGACAGCGCGAAGCTAACTGCCGCAGTATCGTTTTCCCGAATTGCCTGTGCGATGATCTCTTTGGTACTGTCTTCCAACGTCAGTTCCGGGCAAGCATCCTGCAGTTCAATGAACAGCATTTCATACAGCTCATCCGTGATTTCAAATACATCCTCAAACCGCAATTCCCTGCCGGTTTTTGTGTCAAATGTATAAGCGGCCCGGCAGCGTACGTTTTCAGACACGCCATCTGTTTCCTCCCGTTTTTCGTAAAACGAGAAAATCTGACTGTCGCTTCGGGTAACAAAGACCTCATTTTCCGCATACAGCCCGGAAGAGTCCCCATCCGAGGTCTGTGCCGCCTGCCGTAAACGAAGGAGTTTTGTACGGTATTCCTCCCGAAGCTTCTCATTATAGGCAAAAAGTGCGTCGTTCAGGAGAGGATATTTTTCCCGATCGCGGTCTGACAAAGTGAAAACAGGATGGAAAATCCGGATCGGACGACCGTTTTCCTCACGAGACACAGCTTCCTCTGACACCGTGACGGGAAGAAGTCCCGGGATTTTTCCGGAAGCTTCGCCAAACAGTGTAATCAGCGTATACCGAACAGGGGCTGTGAGAAAGCTGCTCTGATTATCGCTTGCGTAAATTTCTTCGCCGGAAGCGTATGTGATATCAAGAACATCGCCGTACATATCGGGAAGCCCTGATACCGAATGGTAAAATCCGTTGTGTTTTGCAAGACCGTATTCAAAAACAAGCTTCTCGATTGTGTCAAGAAAGGATGTGTCCGTCTCGAACACAGTCTTCTCGGACTCTCCTCTGCCGTACCAATCGTATGTACAGTGAACCTCGCCGTCCTTTCGAAAAGCTTCCAGCTTATACACCCGATGGCCGAATTTTCCCGGGCTTTGCTTCGAAAGCAGGGAAATCGTACAGCGGAACTTGGAAATTTCCGTAGATTCGATTACTTTCGGGGCATCTGTACCGTCTCTGTGTGTGACAACTCCGCCATCCACATCTTCGTGATTTGCATTTCCGCGAAGTCTGCTGCATCCTGCAAGAATAAGCGCGGCAAGCAGTACAACACCTGCACCGCAGAAAATCCATTTCATTCTCACTGTACACCTGCCTCCTCTGAATATTTGTATTATTTCCTCTTTACAAGAACTACCGTTGTTGTGATTACGCAAATCGCAGCTACGCCTACCGCTGCTATGACAATGATCCACATGAGAGTAGTGTCATTCGTCTGGCCGGAAGTAGTGTCTTCGGCAGTTTTTCCTGTAGTGTCGGATTCATCCGGCTTGTTTTCGGAAGCTGCTCCCGTATCTTCGGGATTCTGATTGTCGTCCGAGATGCCGGTATCCGGTTCGGTTTCGGGATCCGCTGAAGAAGACTTATCCGTGGAAGCAGGCTCGGTTTCTTCGGGCACTACCTCCGTACGCTTGAATTTACAGACGGTACACTTGTTTTTGGTGAAGTCATGTTCTTCTTCCGAGCCTTCAATCACAGCGCCGCATCCTTTTCTGGTACATTCCTTCCAGTGGCTGTTATCGTCGTTTTTCCATCCGGATGCCTTATGACCCTTGGCTTCCACGATCAGACTGTCCTTTGTGACTTCCTTCTTGCCCTTGCTGTCACTGAAGAGCTTGCCGCATCCTTCGCAGAGATAGTGCTCTTTTGTTCCGGATTCGGTACATGTCGCCTCTGTTTCGTCTATTTTCTTCAGTTTATGTTCATGCTGTTTTGCAGGTTCGATGATGTAATCACAGGTTGTGCATGTCTGCGGTGAGCTTTCGGTAGCCTCCGCACCGGGAGTATGCTTTACGATATCGCTGTGCTCCGTACATCCCTTGACAGTACAGAAGTGAGCATGCCCCTTTTGATCGAAGTAATCCCATGCGGTACCCCATTTATGTTCGCCCATCTTGCCGTATTCCTTACCGCAGGCAGAGCACTTTGCTTTGTTACGGCAATCGGCAGTACCGCCGGAGTGAGCAACAACTGCATCATGCTCTCCGCAGGCACTGCACTTGTGAGCGTGACCGTCTGAATTTGTAAATTCATAGGAATCGCTCCACTGATGCTGCATTACTTCGCCGTATTCGGTTTTACATTCCGCACATTTTGCCGCTTTTCCGCAGACCGCTGTTCCTCCGCTGTGAGGCTGAAGTGTATCGGGTGCACCGCAGACCTTGCAGGTGTGGGCGTGACCCTGTGCATCCTTGTAATCCCATCCGGATCCGTAGCTGTGGCCGGCAAATTCGCCGTAATACTCACCGCAGGCCTTGCATTTCGCTTTTTCCTCGCAGGTTGCTTTGCCGCCGCTGTGACCGGTTGCCTTGATCACACCCCATGCGTTGATCTTGGCAATTTCTTTGGTGCATTTGGAGTCCTCAAAGAATCCTCCGCACTCGGGACAGAAATAATGGCTCTTTTTTCCATCCTCCGTACAGGTTGCTTTTACTTCGTCCACCTTCAGCGGCGAGCAGATGTGCTTATCCTCGGGCAGAGCATCAAATGTATAGCTGATAAAGGCTTCGCTGCTGTCACGTCCCCACGTGGAGGCTTTTTTGCCGTTGATCTCAGCGTTGATGCCGGATGACAGGAATTCATATCCCTCCGCGGCACTTAATTCAACCGTTACGGAATAGGTTTTTCCGCCCTCGAATTTGTCGATGCCGACGTACATGCTCTTTTTGTCCGTTTCATTATACCATGACACACCGCCGGAGGTAAAGCGATCCTTTGTGTTCGCTGTCGTATAACTCTTGCCTGCGACTTCGGCAGTGTAATCCGGCGAATCACCGGAGTTCGGCGGAGTCACGGATACCGATGCTTCGGATATTATTTGGGTTCCGTCACAACGAAAAACCGCGGCAGCCACAATTTTCTTCGATCCGTCACCGTCGGGCAGTACGGTCGCCGTTTTTCCGTTTATTTTAACTTCAACCGTGGGAAAGGGCTTACCGGGCTGTGCAAAGAAATGATTCGGATCGGCGGCAAAGCTTACACCGTAGACTGCACTCAGCGTGAGCTTCAGTGTGTATTCCCTGCCGTATTCAAAGACTGCATTTCCTGTCAGAGGAGTGCCGTCCTGCAAAGACCACTCAAACTTATCAACATTGATCTGACCGTTGTTTGCTCCGCCGTTTACAGCGTCAATATGTATGCCGCTTTTCTGCCATTCGGTAGGGACACGCTCACCGGATATGAGGCTCTTAACACTGAATTCGATATTTTCGATGGGGGCAGCTTCGACTTCGGGGAATGTATAGCTTAGTCTGACCGCCTTTTGATGTGTGGTGTCATGCTCGTATTTAGAAGCATCCATCGCCCACACCTCGCGGTCGATGACATTGTCGCAGTTTGCTTTTTCACCGTTGACATATGCTTCCTGAATTGCCGAAGTTCTTCCGTCGGTGGTAATGAAATAATGCTCGGGGGTTGCGACCTCAAGGTATATTTCTACGGTGTATTTGCTGCCTGCCACTGCGGTATCCGTTTTGCTTAAATACTTATCATTGCCGTATTTTCTCCATGCGACAGCGACAATATTATACTTCTGTGAGTTTTCTTCTCCGGTAAAATCAAAGGGCTTACCGGCTTGGGGCGCATCGATTCCATTGACGTAAACCGAGCTGATCTGATAGACTGTGAACATTTCCTTCGCCGCAAAAATCTCTGCGGGAAGACAGGTTAACATCAGAATGACAGCAACGATTGCTGTAAGTATATGCTTTTTATACAGAGTCTTTTCCATCTCAAAATTTCTCCTTGCTTATCATAATCCCTGTCCTCCCGACTTCGGAGTGACTTTTCTGCCGCAGTGGGGGCAGTACCTCGCATCCTTGGCAAGCGGGATATCAC
>JAFQLN010000082.1 GCA_017414585.1 Clostridia bacterium
GGAATTTATTCCATGATGAAATCCCGACCAGCTTCACAAACGGGGTCAAGGGGTGTCCCCTTGTTCGGGTGATTGACAAGAGGGTCGGAACCGATCCTCTTGTCCGCCCGCCACGCGCAGTGGCATAACTTTTTGAAAATGCGTCAGCATTTTCTTCCTATTTTCCCGAACGGTTTAAACCGTTCATCCCACAGCGCGACGAAAGCGGCAGACTTCGCTAGCCGCGTCGTCAGCTCCCAAGTTTGGTGCAGACCAAACGTCATTACAGCGCGACGAGGCTTCGCCCGTCAGCTCCTGAAAGATTGCAAATCTTTCGTCCCTACAGCGCGACGAGGCTTCGCCCGTCAGCAGTACAGTCGGGACTGTACTCTATTTCCCCTTTTTCGGTGAAGGCTTCGCCTTCTCAACAGCTTTGACGTTTGCGAAACGTCCCTTTTTCTTGTTTTCGACGGAAATGCCGATCTTCCCGAGCTTCTTTCCGATGCGGAAATACTCCCCGTGAACATATACCAGCAAATCCGCTGTGTCAAGCCGGAGCTTGCCGGACGCATCCACAAACTGTTCGTCCACGGATACACCCACAACATCCGCAATAAAGCAGTCGTGGGATCCGAGCGGGATTACCTGACTGACCCGGCATTCCAGCGCAAGCGGACAGTCCGCAATCGTCGGGGCATCCACGGATTCCGAAGGAATGAGCGTCAGACCGGTCTTTTTCACCTTGTCTACGCATCGTCCGGTCACCGTGCCGCAGTAGTCGCAGACTTCTGCCAGCGATGCGGGCGTCAGATTGATCACAAAATTGCCGGTTTCCTTGATCATTGCGTGCGAATGCCGTTCGGGGCGGATCGAAATTGACACGCGCGCCGGTCGGGTGGACACAACGCCGCACCAGCCGACAGTAATAATATTGGCTTTTTCCGCTGTTCCGCAGGTCACCATCACGGACGGGACGGGTGCGAGAAGAGCGGAGCCTTTCCAGTGTATTCGGGACATAAATACCTCAGCGGCAGTTTGATTTTTACTTTATATTGTCATGCGCCCGTGAAGGCACTTCTGAGCACGGCAGTGAAGTCCGCGCACGTGTCGCACCGGTTGAGCGCATCACGGATTTTCGCACTCCCGCGCATCCCGTGCAGAAAATGCGCCGCACGTCCGCGGGATTCACGGATGCCGGCAATTTCGCCTTTTTCGCGCACGACATCTTCCACGAACGAAAGAATCAGAGCGAGAATATCGTCCTGTGCCGGCGGCGTGAAGGTTTCGGGAGAGGAGAGTTGCGCAAAGAGCCACGGATTCCCGAGTGCGGCGCGTCCGACAGCGGCTTCGTCGCATCCGAGATCGAGGTACCGCCGTGCGCTTTCGGGGGAGTCCACGTCGCCGTTGCCGGTTACGGGTGTGTCATAGCCACGTTCACGCAGGGCACGGACGACATCGCCGGCGATTTCCGGTCTTGCTGAGGGAGCGTACATCTGCTCACGGGTTCTGCAGTGCACGGTCAGCCGATCCGCACCGGACTGTGCTGCAGTAACGGCAAAATCGGGTGCGTTGATGGAGTCCTCGTCCCAGCCGGCGCGGAATTTGACCGACAGGGGGACGTTATATTTTACGCAGACCTCTTTGACGGAGGAAACGATGCGCTGAGCGAGGGGAATATCGCGCATGAGAGCGCTTCCGTCCCCGGATGAAACGATTTTTTTGACGGGGCATCCCATATTGATATCAATTCCGGCAGGCGGTGCGGCGTAGGAACAGCCATCAAACGAGCCGGAGAGGAGGATATCGGCGGCGGACGCCATAACAGCGGGGTCATGCCCGAAGATCTGGAGGACGACGGGAGCTTCTCCTTCGGCGATTTTTGCAAGGACGGGAGTTTTTTTATCGCGCATGACCATAGCCATAGCGGAGATCATTTCGCTCACGACATAGGATGCGCCGAAGGAAGCGCAGATTCTCCGGAAGGAGAGGTCGGTATATCCCGCCATCGGAGCGAGCGGGAAGCGCGGCGTGGGATTGGCGTTTTGATTCATGACAGTTGATATATGATAAAGGTAAATTATTTTCGGAAGCAGGCGGACGGGATCAGTCGCGTCCGTGGATGAAGGGTTTGAACACGAGCATGGCGGCGGCATGGGGAAGGAAAGCGAAGACGAGGTTGGCGCACAGCTCGGGCAGAAGGATGGAGGTAATGATGGTGATCAGGTTGAACTCCCCGACCGCAGCGGCAAGAGCGATGAGAGTAAAGAGCATACGGATGGGTGAAGTGATGAGGGTATAGAGCACACGGACAACGGGGGAATCGCGGAAGGTATAGGTAGAGGTAAGCCCCACGATATAGCCGGTGAGCATATAGAGGATGGGGAGAATCGTGACCGAAGAGCCGCCGAGGGATTCGATAATGAACGCGCCGATGAGACCGAAGACAGCACCCCAGCGTTCGCGGAAAGCCATAGCAACGGCGACGGTGAGGGGGAGGATGAGATCGGGCACAGCGCCGAACGGACGGAAGCGGGTGAAAAGTGTAGTCTGGAGGAGGGAGAAGAACACGAGCAGGAGCGCACAGACTGCCGCTTTGCCGATGCTTTCCCCGTCCACGGAGAAGCCGAGCCGCCAGCCGTGGAGCCGTTCGCGCAGAGATTCGGGAGAGGGACGTTCCGCGCTTTCGGTACGCGGTTCATGATGATTCGGGCGATGTTCCTGCACGGAAATACCTCCTTTAACAAAAATAAACACAGTAATAAACGAAATCAAGCACTCACAAGCCGTCCGTGGCGGGCAGGGTAGTGGTCCCTGACCGCTCGCTCCACGGTTTCTCAGGCTTTGGAAATACTAAATACAAACGCACACGGATCTGCACACACTATATCAATAAACAAACCCCCGTATAAAAGTTTTTGCGGAGCTTTTTTCAAAAAGCGACCGTCTCCCCCTAAACAATCGCCCTGCACTCTCTCTAAACAGAAGGATTTCCCGGAAAACGCTGCGGTATACGGGAGACTCAGCGGACGGCATCGGAGGCGTCAATGGCGACGGCATCGAAGTCGGTGATGATCATGACTTGTGCGAGGGAGGAGAAGTCCACGGCACAGCGGACGCGGACATCGAGGCTGCGGGTATAGGGATTGGTTTCGACGCTGTCCACGTAGCCGACGACGAGATCGCGGGGGTAGACGCTTCCGTAACCGGTAGAGAGGATACGGTCGCCTTCGCGGACTGTACTGTCGGCGGGGAGGTAGCTGAGGAGGCACAGTCCGTCAGCGGAGAGTTCAAAGACGCCTCTTGCGATACCCGCGTCATTATTGCGTTCGACATACGCGCCGACGGAGGAATTGGGTTCGACTATTGTAGTGACCTTTGACCAATTATAGCCGACTTCCGTGATCTGCCCGACGATGCCTTCGGAGGTAATGACGGGCATATGGAGTTCCACGCCTGCGCCCGAGCCGACGTCGAGCGTGAGGATTCTGGAATAGTTGCCGCTCTCACGGCCCGTGACGGATGCGGACAGGAATTTGTAGTCGTTATGTCCCATTTTCAGCTCAAGAAAATCGGACAGCCACGCATACATTTCCTCGCGCTCCGAAGAGTCGTAAATCTGCGTCCGCAGCTCCGCAATCTCTTCCCTGAGCGCATTATTCTCTTCAACCAGCTCATCAAACCGGTAAAAATACGCCGCAAATCCGTCAGCCGCCTGCGCCGCATACTGAAACACCTTCTGCATCGGCGTCAGCAGCACACCAACCGCATCCCTGAACACAAACGTGAGTCCCATCGACGAAAAAATCATCGGCACGATCGTCACAAGCAGTGTGATGACGGAAATAATATAGAAAAATTTATTTTTGAAGAATTGTTTCATGGAGGGAGAGTTCCTTGATGGTTTTAGTAAGGGGGAGACGGTCGCTTTCTTGAAAGAAAGCTCCGCAAAGAACTTTAGACTGGCGCACGTTTGTGTGCGAAGCCATATTCAAAAGCTGATATGATAACGAGGGGGAATAAAGAGATAAGTTATTATGCTTCAGCTGAACGA
>JAFQLN010000010.1 GCA_017414585.1 Clostridia bacterium
AAACTGCAAATTTGCTCTATTGCCCTCTCCGACACTTCGTGCCACCTCTCCCAAAGGGCGAGGCTTTTGTACAAAACGCTTCTTTGTATGATACCAATGCGGATTCATATTCGCATTTAAAGTAAATGCTGTTGCCGTGCACAGAATTTTATCCCGCCTTGACAATCCCGGGCTGTTCATGTATAATTATAAAAAATAACCACGAAAATTAAGGAATTGCTTCCATGCCGAAGATTTATCACAACATCGGGGTGCTCGCGCACGTTGACTCGGGCAAAACCACGCTCACCGAACAGCTTCTCTACCTCACCGGAACGATCCGTGCCGCAGGCAGTGTGGATGCGGGGACAGCGGCGACGGACAACTTATCCATTGAACGCAAACGCGGTATTTCCGTCCGTACCTCTACGGCAACGGCGGAGTACAACGGTGTCACCGTCAATATCATCGACACCCCCGGACACGTCGATTTCGCCGGAGAAGTGGAACGTTCCCTCTGTGCACTGGACTATGCCATTGTCCTTGTGTCCGCAGTCGAAGGCGTGCGTGCACATACCGAGAATATCCTCCGTGCACTCGACGAAGCGAATCTTCCGCGCCTTGTTTTCATCAATAAAATCGACCGCGCCGGGTCCGATACAGCTGCGGTGATCAGCGATCTTGCCCGTTTCACGGATGCATCCCTTCTGCTTCTGTCCGAAACGGAAAACGAAGGTCTGGAGACCTTCTCCTGCCGGATGAAAACGGGAGATGCCTTTGCCGCCGCCGCAACGGAAGCCCTGTGCGAGCTGTCCGAAGAAGCGGAAGAGGCGTTCCTTACGGACGAAGTTCTCCCATATGACCGTGCCGCCGCGCTGGTGAAAGAGCAGATTGCCGCCTGCCGTCTCACGCCCGTTCTCTGCGGAAGCGCAAAAAACGCCGTTGGCGTGAAGGATATCGCAGACTTTATGACGGAGTTCATGCCGTCTTCGGAGAGACGCGCAACACGGGAACTGTGCGGCGTCATTTTCAAAATCGAGCACGACAAAACCATGGGCAAAATTTCGCACATCCGTCTGTTCGGCGGAAAGATCGTCAACCGCGATGAGGTCAGTCTCGCCGCACCCGAGGACAGCAGAATGGTCAATCCCGCCGGGGAAGAGGACGACGCGGTTGCGCTGGAAAAAAAGCCGCCCGTCACCGAAAAGGTTTCCCAGATCCGCAAGTTCACCGGCGGACGGTACACCGATGCGGGTGAAGTCGTCGGCGGAGACATTGCAGCACTGTGCGGACTTCCGAGTGCGAAAACCGGACAGTTTGTCGGTTCGCTGGAACTCGGCAGTGCATACAGGCTGGCGGCGCCGTTTCTGCGCGTCAAAGTCACGCCCCTTGACGGTGATAAGGAGAAAATCCCCGCTCTCGCCGAAGCGCTGCAGGAACTGTCCGATGAAGAACCGTACATGGATGCCAAGTGGGAAAACGGACAGCAGGAAATCGTCATCTCGACAACGGGCAAAATCCAGCTTGAAGTCATCGACTCCCTGCTGCGCGAACGGTACAATCTGCCCGCCGACTTCTCGCCCCCGACCGTCATTTATAAGGAAACGCCTGCCAAAACCGGCTATGCCTATGCGGACTATACCATGCCCAAACCCTGCTGGGCGGCTGTGCAGTTCAAGTTTGAACCCATGCCCCGCGGATACGGCGTGTCCTACCACGGCAAACTCCCGTCGAACCAGTGCTTCTACCGCTATCAGACTCACATCCGCCAGTCGTTCTATTCCTGTCTCGAACAGGGACTGTACGGCTGGGAGGTCACGGATTTCAAATGCACCCTCGTCGGCGGTCAGCATCATACCATCCATACGCACCCCCTTGATTTCTTCGTCTGCACGCCGATGGCATTCATGAACGGTCTGCGGGATATCGGCGTGACCATCCTTGAGCCGCTTCTGAAAATGCGCATCTCTCTGCCGATGGAGCTTGGCGGGAAGGTGCTGAGCGAAATTGTGAAAATGGACGGGGAGTATGATACCCCGCTCACCTTCGGCACCACATCCGTCATCGAAGCGGTCGTCCCGGCAGCATTGTCCATGGACTTTCCGCAGAAGCTCGCGTCTCTGTCGTCCGGACGGGCGGTGCTGAACGCTTCCTTCTCCGGCTACCGGGAATGCAGGGACGGAAAAGAGCATATCAGCCCGCGGCGCGGCGTCAATCCCCTCGATCGGTCGAAGTGGATTCTCTGGGCGCGCGGCGCATACCAGCTTTCGCAGAGCGAACTGCACGGGCTGTGATAAAAACTGTGCCGATTTTTGCTTTTTTCACATTTTTCACCTTTTTCTCACACGAAACAGAAAGAATTTGCGAAAAATATATTTACAATTGCATGAGAAGATAGTATAATAAGTATTGCACGATTTTTGCATCTGTGCTGACAAATCCGGAATGTGCAAAGGCTTCCGGATTCCGAAAACATCGGTGCGCGCCCTAAAATATATGCCTCTGGGAGAGTCAGCTTCCGCCGGCGTAAAGCATAAAGCGCGTAGGCATTCGGGCTTTGATAAGCCGGCTTTCTGCCATAACGGAATCGTCCGATGTTCACACCCGGCAGTTTTAACAGAACCGGGGTGCGGTTGTCTTCCGAAAGGGGGAGCCGCATTCAAGAAATCACAGCGACGCGCGGTCATGTCGGTTGTTCCGACCGCTGCCGTGCCGGTAAACACTCTTTGCGGAGGCTGTGATTAGCCGATGTGTGAGTCTCGCGCAGAGCTGTAATACGGCTTACGTGGTACTTTTGCCGCAAAGGGGGATGCAAAAAATATGGAAAAAAAGAATATTGTTGAACTGAAAAATATAACCGTGGCTTTCGACGGGGAGAAAATCCTCGATGACCTGAGTCTGTCGATCGGCGACGGCGAATTCGTGACCCTGCTCGGTTCTTCCGGCTGCGGAAAAACGACAACGCTGCGCATCATCGCGGGCTTTCTCGAACCGGACGCGGGAGAAGTGTTTTTTGATTCAAAAAGCATGAATGGTGTTCCCGCTCACAAGCGCGAGGTAAACACCATTTTTCAGCGTTATGCCCTTTTCCCGAACTATAATGTCTTTGAAAACATCGCTTACGGTCTCCGCGTCCGCCACGTCCCGGAAGCCGAAATTAAGGAGCGAGTCTCCGAAATGCTTACGCTTGTCAACCTCGAAGGATTTGAATTGGGGGACATTGCCAAGCTCTCCGGCGGTCAGCAGCAGCGTGTTGCCATCGCCAGAGCGCTCATTCTCAAGCCGAAAATTCTTCTGCTCGACGAACCGCTCGCGGCGCTTGACTTAAAGCTGCGCAAGGATATGCAGAACGAACTGAAAAATATCCAGAAGGCGCTTGGCATCACGTTCGTCTTCGTTACCCACGACCAGGAAGAAGCGCTCTCCATGTCCGACACCGTTGTTGTCATGCATGAGGGCAAGATCCAGCAGATCGGCTCCCCGGTTGACATCTACAACGAGCCGGAAAACGCATTCGTCGCGGACTTCATCGGCGAGTCGAATATCCTCGACGGCGTGATGAAGGAAGACTACCGCGTTGCCTTCTCCGGAAAGGAATTCAAGTGCCTCGATACCGGTTTCGGCAAAAACGAAGCGGTTGACGTTGTCGTGCGTCCCGAAGACGTGGATATCGTTCCCGAAGACAAGGGAATGCTGCGCGGTATCGTGACTTCCGTAACCTTCCTCGGCGTGCACTACGAAATCATCGTGGATATCGGGGGATTCAAGTGGATGATCCAGACAACGGACTACGCGGCGGAAGGCGATGTGGTAGGGCTTTATATCGAGCCGGACGCGATTCATGTCATGAAGAAATCCAAATACTCCGGTCAGTTCGGTGACTACAGCTCCTTCTCCGACGAACTGGACGAGCTGAACCAGCTTCCCGACGAAGACGACGACGAGTAAGGAGGGCGGACGCATGACGAAAAAACGCTCTCTCGGTCAGCGTCTGCTCGGCGCACCGTATGTGCTCTGGGCGGCGATCTTCATTGTTGTACCGCTGCTGATCGTTGTTTATTACTCCTTCACGGATGCAAACGGCAATTTTACCGTTGAAAATATCAAGGCTCTCGCCGATTATAAGGAAGTCTTCTGGATTTCCATCGAGTACAGCTTTATCGCAACCGTCATCACGCTGCTCATTTCCTATCCGTTCGCCTATCTGATGAGCCGGAAAAAGGAAAGCACACAGCGGATTATGATGATGCTTGTTATGCTCCCGATGTGGATGAACCTGCTCATCCGTACATATTCGTGGATGAATATTCTTGAAAAGAACGGGATTATCAACAACCTTCTCGGACTTATCGGCATCGAACCGCTCAAGATGATCGGAACGCCGGGAGCTGTGATTTTCGGGATGATCTACAACTACATCCCCTACATGATTCTGCCGATTTACTCGGTCATGGCGAAAATCGAACCGAGTATCCTCGAAGCGGCGGAAGACCTCGGATCGAACGGCTTTTCCAAGCTGCACCGCATCATTCTGCCCCTGTCCATGCCCGGTGTGGTATCCGGCTTCACGATGGTTTTTGTTCCGTCCGTGAGCACGTTCTACATCAGCCAGAAGCTCGGCGGCAAGATCATGCTCGTCGGCGACGCGATCGAAAAACAGATCCAGTCTCTCTATAACTACAACCTCGGCGCCGCCCTTTCGCTCGTCCTCATGGTGCTCATTCTGATCTCCATGGCACTCATGAAGAAGTTTGCCGGGGACGACGGCGATAATCTGCTGGTTTAAGGAGGAAGGTGCATCATGAAAAAATCCGTCGGAAATATTTTCATCGGGCTGATGTACACGCTCCTTTACGCGCCGCTTCTCGTGATGGTGTTCTTCTCCTTCAACGAAGCGAAGAGTACGTCCGTCTTTACGGGATTTTCCCTGAAATGGTACCGGGAACTGTTCTCCTCCAGCCAGACGATGACCGCGCTGACAAATACGCTTGTCCTCGCCGTGACCTCCGCGCTGATTGCAACCGTGATCGGAACGGCGGCAGCGGTGTACATTTACTATGTGCGCTCCAAGGCATGGAAGACCACGCTGGACTTCGTGACCAATATCCCGATGCTCAATCCGGATATCGTCACGGGTGTATCGCTCATGCTTCTGTTCGTCTTCGTCGGACGTGCCATCGGTGCGGCGAACTCGCTCAGCTTTGCCACACTTCTCATTGCGCACGTCACCTTCAACCTGCCGTATGTGATTCTCAACGTCCTTCCGAAGCTCAACCAGACCGACCCGTATCTCTATCAGGCGGCGCAGGATCTCGGAAGCACGCCCGTGCAGGCATTCTTCAAGGTGGTCATGCCCGCAATCATGCCCGGCATCATGTCCGGTATGCTCATGGCATTCACGCTCTCCCTCGATGACTTTGTAATCAGCTACTACACCACCGGCTCGAGCTTCCAGACGCTTCCGCTTCTGATCTTCTCCATGACCAAGAAGACGGTCAAGCCGGATATGTACGCGCTTTCCACGCTGATTTTCGTCACCGTGCTTGTTCTTCTGCTCGTTATCAACATCGGACAGATCAAGGCGGCAAGAAAAGAAGAAAAGAAATAAGTTTAACGGAGGAAACCGACAATGGCAGAACCGCCGGCAAGTGTCTGAGCCGTGTTCTTTTTCGCCGGGACGTATTCCCGCGCATGATTATTTATTTTTGTATCGAAAGGTTTTTGTATAGATGAAAAAACTCTTTTCCGCTGTTCTCGCGGCGCTTCTCTGTGCCGTTCCCCTTTCCATGACTTCCTGCGGCAGCACCTCGACCCTCGAAGAACCCCGCGCAGTCTATGACCGTTCTCTCGAAGGCACCACGCTCAACGTCTTCAACTGGGGTGTGTACATCTCCGACGGCAGCGAAGGTTCGTTCGACGTCAACGCCGCTTTTGAAGCCCTGACCGGCATCAAGGTCAACTACATGAACTACGAATCGAACGAAGCCATGTATGCCAAGCTCAAGTCCGGCGCGGTTTCTTACGATATCGTCATCCCCTCCGATTACATGATCGAGCGTCTGATCAATGAAAATATGCTCCAGAAGCTCGATATGCCCAAAATCACCAACTACGACCTCATCGACGAACAGTACAAGAACCTCTTCTTCGATGAAGCGAACGAATACAGCGTGCCCTATTCCGTCGGACTGGTCGGCATGATCTACAACACCACCATGGTCGAAGGCACGCCGGACAGCTGGGGACTGATGTGGGACAGCACATACGCGGACAATATCCTCACTTTCAATAACCCCCGCGACGCATTCGCCATCGCACAGTTCTACCTCGGCAGCGATATCAACTCCACCGATAAGGCAGACTGGGACGCGGCTGCCGCCAAGCTGAAGGAACAGAACGCGGTTCTTCAGGCGCGTGTCATGGACGAAGTCTTCAATAAGATGGAAGCCGGAAACGCAGCCGTTGCACCGTATTACGCAGGCGACTTCCTCACCATGCAGGAAAACAACCCCGACCTCGCGTTCGTTTATCCGAAGGAAGGCACGAATATCTTCATCGACTCCGTCTGTGTTCCTGCAAACGCGCAGAACGTGGAAGCGGCGCATATGTACATCAACTTCCTGCTTGAACCCGAAGTGGCTCTCGCGAATGCGGAATACATCTGCTACGCATCCCCGAACACAGCCGTCGTGGAAAATCCCGCGTACAGCTTCTATCAGGACGAAATTCTCTATCCCTCCGCAGATACGCTTCCGAA
>JAFQLN010000083.1 GCA_017414585.1 Clostridia bacterium
ACCTTGACGCCGATGAGCCACAGAAGGACAATATCTTCCATGACCTGCTCCTTGAGCATTTCGTTGACCATGGCATTTCCGCCGTACTTGATAACAACAATTTTGCCGTTATAGCGTCTGATATAAGGCAGAGCAGCGGTGAGAACTTCCGCACGTTCCGCGTTCGTGAATTCGTTATACATCATATCGAATCTCCCTTTTCCGATCAGGTGCGGTAGTCGCCGTTGATCTTGACGTAGTCATAGGTGAGGTCGCAGCCCCATGCGGTCGCCGATGCATCGCCGCTGTCGAGGGTAACGAGGATTTCGATTTCCTTTTCAAGCAGGATTTCCTTTGCACTTTCTTCGGAGAACGGAATGCCCGCGCCGTTTTCGCATACGGTGATCGTTCCCTTTTCGGAACGGAAGGACACGCCGACCTTGTTTACATCCACATCCGCGCCGGAATAGCCGATGGCACAGAGTACACGGCCCCAGTTTGCGTCCGCACCGAACATAGCCGCTTTGAGGAGGGAGGAGCAGATAACGGACTTGGCAACGGTCTTCGCAGTCTTTTCGTCAGCCGCGCCTGTGACCTTGCATTCGAGCAGCTTGGTTGCGCCTTCGCCATCCCCTGCGATCATGCGGCAGAGGTACACAGTCACGGTATTGAGCGCCTTCATGAACGCATCGAAATCCGCGCCTTCGGAAGTGATTTCCGCATTGCCTGCCATGCCGTTTGCGAGGATGGTGACCATATCGTTTGTGGAGGTATCGCCGTCCACGCTTACCATATTGAAAGTGTTCCGAATATCCGCGGACAGTGCTTTTTTGAGCATTTCGGGAGCGATTGCCGCGTCGGTGGTGAGGAAGACGAGCATAGTCGCCATATTGGGGTGGATCATGCCCGAGCCCTTAGCGATGCCGCCGAGGTGTGCGGTTTTGCCGCCGATTTCAAATTCGACCGCGATTTCCTTCATGACGGTATCGGTGGTCATGATCGCTTCCGCCGCGTCCTTGCCGCCGTTTTCGCTGACGGAGGAAACAAGGGCATCCATACCGTCCGCGATGGGCTGAATATCCAGCGGCTGACCGATGACGCCGGTGGATGCGACAACGACATCGTTTGCCGCGATGCCGGTATGCTTTTCAACAAGCGCACACATCTTTTCCGCGATTTCGATTCCGTCTGCGTTGCAGGTATTGGCGTTGCCCGAGTTGCAGATGACAGCCTGTGCCTTGCCGTCTGCGATGTGATCCTTGGTAACAGTCAGCGGCGCACCTTTGACGAGGTTGGTCGTATAGACTGCGGCTGCCGATGCTTTCTTTTCGCTGATAATCAGCGCGATATCTCTCTTGGTGCGGTTCTTGCGGATGCCGCAGTGAATACCGCCCGCTTTATATCCCTGTGCGGCACATACGCCGCCGTTGATGAGTTTCATATCTATATTCCTCCGGAGTATTTACAAATATTGTGATTGCGAAATTTCGCTGATGGATGAAGTCGTTTTACAGATTCAGTCCTTCGGCTTCGTCACAGCCGAGCAGGATATTCATATTCTGGATTGCCGCACCGGACGCGCCCTTGCCGAGATTATCGAACACGGCGGTAACGGTGGTCTGCGTTTCATGTCCGCATACGACAAGACGCATACTGTCTTTTCCCGCGTAGGTGGATGCATAGATCACGCTTTCGTCTCCGCCGATGGGTGCAGTGGTGACGAGCTTCTGTCCGGCATAATGCGCGGCGAGACATTCGTGAACGGTCTGTGCGTTATAGCCCGGAAGCAGGATTGTCGTTGCCATGCCCGCGTAGAAATCGCCGAGAATGGGAGAGAACACGGGGGGATTGTCCAGACCGCAGATTTTCTGCATTTCCGGCAGATGCTTGTGCGTCAGGGTGGTGCCGTAGATCCGGTGGCTTTCGTGGCGCACATCACGGTCCTCGGCTTCGTACTCTGCGATCAGGCTTTTGCCGCCGCCGCTGTATCCGGTGAGGGAATAGGCGGTGAGGGGGTAGTTCTTCGGCAGAAGTCCGTGCTTCACAAGGGGATAAACCGACGCGATCAGCCCGCTGGCATGGCATCCCGGATTGGCAATGCGCTTCGATTTCTGAATATTTATTCTAAACTGCTCCGACAGCTCCGCAAAGCCGTATGCCCAGCCGTCCGCAGTTCTGTGCGCCGTGGAAGTGTCGATGACTGCGGTGCGGTCGTTTTCGATCAGCGAAACCGCCTCAACTGCCGCTGCATCGGGAAGGCAGAGAAACGCGATATCCGCCTCGTTGATCGCTTCGCGTCGGGCTTCGGTGTTTTTACGGTTCTCTTCCGTCAGCGTAATGAGCGAAATGTCCGCTCTGTCCGCCAGACGCTCGTGAATGCGCAGACCCGTTGTTCCCGCACTGCCGTCAATGAAAACTTTTGTCATGATTCCTTTGCCCTTTCTATCTTCTTTATTATATGACTGAATGATTTCTTACTCAAAATTATGTATAATTATACATTTTACCCCAGTATTTACTGTAATATTATACAGTCTTCCGCGCAGTTTGTCAAGTACATACGAAAAGAAAAAGCGTGCTGTTTCAGCAATTCATCGGAATATATGCATTCATTCCCTGCAATCTGTTTTCTTTTGTGCAACTTCCATGCCCGGCTGCAAAAGGGTGAAAAAGGCTTGCAATACGCACCGGAATCTGCTATAATTTTCCTGACAAACCGCACAGGAGTATTTTTATGAAATCAAAACTGAAACTGACTGCCGCGATGCTCATCTTCGGCACCATCGGCATATTTGTCCGGCACATTCCTCTCTCATCCGCGCTCATTGCCCTGTTCCGCGGCGTGATCGGGCTTGTATTCCTTCTCGGCGTGACAGCCGTTCTGCGCTCTCCCCTCTCGCGTGCAGACATCCGAAAAAACGCCCTGCTGCTGATCGTCTCCGGTGCCCTGCTCGGGCTGAACTGGGTGATGCTGTTTGAAAGCTACCGGCATACCACGGTTGCGACAGCGACGCTGTGCTACTATCTCGCCCCGATTTTCGTCATACTCGTCTCGCCCTTTCTGCTCGGGGAAAAGCTGACGGTGAAAAAGATTCTCTGCATGATCGCCGCGCTGATCGGCATGGTGTTCGTCTCCGGTGTGGCTGACGGCGGATTTTCCGCGAATGTCACCGGCATTGTCTACGGACTGATTGCGGCGGTCTTTTATGCATCCGTTGTTCTCCTGAACAAAAAAATGCACCCGATCGGTGCGTATGACAAAACCATCGTCCAGCTTGCCGTATCGTCCGCAGTTCTGGGCGTCTATATGCTGTGCACCGGTGCTTTCAGCGGCGCATTTCGTGACATGGACGGAGTTCTGCCGTGGGTACTGCTTCTTGTTGTCGGCATTGTGCATACGGGCATTGCCTATGCGCTGTATTTTTCGTCCGTGGACAAAAACGGCGTATCCTCCCAGACAGCGGCTGTGCTTTCGTATATTGACCCCGTAACGGCAATTATCCTCTCGGCACTTCTGCTCGGAGAGCCGATGACTGTGTATTCCGCTGTCGGAACGGTTCTGGTTCTCGGCGCGGCATTCGTGAGCGAAGTCAGTCTGCTGGCGGGAAAAAAGAAATGACGCAAAAGGAATCGGGGGGGAGCTTTTCGGAATAAGTCTCTCCCCTTTTCTTTTTCACAGACTGAAAGTTTTTGCTTTTTCCGGAAACTGATCCCTGCCGGTCCCTGCTGCTGCGCTTATCCTTCAGCAGACTCTTGACAAATCGGTAATTTTGCTTTAT
The DNA here is from genome assembly GCA_017414585.1 of Clostridia bacterium. The sequence goes on from JAFQLN010000083.1 coordinate 3,759, forward strand.
AATACTCATGTTTATAAAGCAGCTTTTTCCGTTTCTGTATCAAACGGCATCAAGCTGTTTTTATCTTTTCACCGGAGTAAAGCTGTATGAATCAAACCCATCGCAAAAAGCCCGTCATGCCCACGGAGCTTTCCTATGTCCTCGCCCTTGTCATTCTCGCGCTCGGAACCGCGTTCATGGAAACGGCAGATTTCGGTATGTCCATGGTCGTTGCGCCCGCGTACATCCTGCATCTGAAAGTTTCGGAATTTCTGCCGTTCTTCTCTTTCGGCATGGCGGAGTACATCCTGCAGGGCGTGCTGATCCTTCTGCTCGCAGTCATCCTGCGCCGCTTTCGGATTTCCTATCTGTTTTCCTTTGTCACGGCTGTCCTATACGGCTTCTGTCTGGACGGATGCATCTTTCTTGTCGCCCTGATTCCGGCAGAAGAACTGCTTTACCGCGCATTCTGCTATGTTTTCGGCATGATCCTCTGTTCGATCGGGGTATCGCTGTTCTTCCACACCTATTTCTGTCCGGAAGCCTATGAGCTGATCGTAGCCGAAATCTCGAAGAAATACTCGCTCCCCGTTCCCAGTGTCAAGACTGTATACGACTGCGTAAGCTGCGCGTTCTCCATTCTGCTTTCCTTCCTCTTCTTCGGATTCGGACACTTTGAAGGCGTGAAGTGGGGTACAATCCTCTGCGCGCTCGTCAATGGAAGCATCATCGGACTGTGCTCGCGCATCTTTGAGTCCGTGTTCGTCTTTGAAGACCGCCTGCCGCTGAGAAAATTTTTTGAAAAATAATGCATGAATCCCGCCGTGCCGGAGATGCTATACAGAAAAAGCTGTAAGGAGCTGCCCATGAAAATTGCCTTTTTTGACGCAAAAAACTACGATAAACCTTCTTTTGAACGCTATGCTGCGGAAAACGATCTGCAGATCAAGTATTACGAAACCAAGCTGACCGAGGACACCGTCAATCTTGCACAGGGATGCGATGCGGCGTGCGTCTTCGTCAACGATACGGTGAACGCCGCTGTCATCGACGCACTGTACGAATGCGGCTGCCGGATTCTCGCCCTGCGCTGTGCCGGCTTCAACAATGTGGACATGAAGCACGCCTCCGGAAAGCTCCGTGTTGTCCGTGTGCCGGCGTACTCCCCCTACGCGGTTGCCGAACACGCCATGGCAATGCTTCTGACCTCCATCCGCCGTATCCACAAAGCATATATCCGCACGCGCGACTTCAATTTCTCCCTCGCCAACATGACGGGCTTTGACCTGTACGGAAAGACGGTCGGCGTTATCGGAACGGGGAAAATCGGACGGGTCTTCATTGATATCTGCCGCGGCTTCGGCATGAAAGTACTCGCATACGACCCGTACCCGGCTGAAGGATATGGCATCGACTACGTCCCCCTTGACGAACTGTTTGCACGCGCCAATATCATCTCTCTCCACTGTCCCCTGACCGACGATACCCGCTATCTCATCCGTGCCGAAACCATCGCCAAAATGAAAAAAGGCGTGGTCATCATCAACACATCCCGCGGTGCGCTCATCGACTCGGAAGCCCTTCTTGACGGTATCAAGGCACGGCACATCGGCGCTGCCTGTCTCGACGTATACGAGGAAGAATCGGATTTCTTCTTCGAGGACTTCTCCGGTCACATCGTGGAAGACGACACTCTCGCGCGGCTGATTTCCATGCCGAATGTCATTGTCACCTCGCATCAGGCGTTCCTCACGGAAGAAGCGCTCGACAACATTGCCGCAACAACGGTTTCCAATATTGTCAGCCTCGCCCGCACGGGAGAATGCACCAACGAGCTTTGCTGGAGTGCGGAAAAAATCTGCGACTGCAGGCAGCTTGCCCGGTAAGTTCATCCCTGACGCACAAATACAAATCCCGCCCGTTCCGGTGTCCAAAAAAGCCGGAAGAGCGGGATTTTTTCAGTTTTCCCAGTCGGGCATAGCGCGGTATTCCTCCGTGACCGTGACCAGATCCAGAAGAATTTTTACTGTATTCATGAAAGCAATCCCGTCGGCGGAGGAGGCTTTCCCCTTCATGGAAACACCCTCGGCAAAAATCATTTTTTCCTCGCCGTCCGCGCGCATCCACAGCTTGATATTGGACACAGGTTCGACAGCGGGCGTTCCGGGATCGTATAAATTCGGCGCGTCGGGGTATTTTTTCAGCTTCATCATGGAAAAAAGATCCCACGCGGTTTTCAGCTCACTGTCCGAGAGAATCAGCTCCGCCGTATGCATCTCTTCGCTCTCCCCTGCCGTATTTTTCTTCACGAGCAGGTTTCCCTCGCTGTGGTATTCCACCGTTCTGCCCTCCGTGGTCACGCCGACGGAAAACGCAAAGTCTTCGGGCATTGCACGGCTCCCTCCGGCACATCCCGCAAAGAGGAAAAGCACAGCGGCAAGCAGTGCGGCAAACTTTTTCATCGGTCATCCTCCGTCATTTCATTCGATCATAGCAAAAACCGGACAGGCAATGGCAAAACTGCTTATCCGGTTCTGTATTCTGCATCAGAGAATCTTGGAAAGGAAATCCTGCAGACGGGGATGCTTCGGATTGCCGAAAAATTCCTGCGGTCCCGCTTCCTCGAGGATTTTTCCTTCGTCGATAAAAATCACGCGGTTGGCAACTTCCTTTGCAAAGCCCATTTCATGCGTGACAATGACCATCGTCATGCCTTCTCTGGCAAGCGTTTTCATCAGGTCAAGAACTTCACCGACCATTTCCGGATCGAGCGCGGAAGTCGGTTCGTCGAACAGAATCACATCCGGATTCATCGCCAGCGCACGGATGATCGCCACGCGCTGTTTCTGCCCGCCGGAAAGGGTGGACGGATATACATCCGCCTTGTCTTCGAGTCCGATCCGCTTCAGAAGACGCTCTGCATTCGCTCTGGCGTCGTCCTTGATCTGCTGCTTGGTTGCGGTGATTTCGATTTTCTCCGCCTTCACCTTGCGGAACAGATTCGTCAGCGGCAGGAAGGCGTTATGACGCTTTGCCTTTCTGAGATCCTCTAATCCGATGTGCACGGGTGCGAGCATGATATTCTGGATGACGGTTTTGTTGTTGAACAGGTTGAACTGCTGGAACACCATCCCGATTTTTCTGCGGTGGATGTTGATATCCACGCGCATATCGGCAATATCCACGCCGCCGAAGATAATCTGTCCGCCTGTGGGGTCTTCCATACAGTTGAGACAGCGCAGGAACGTACTTTTTCCGCATCCGGACGGACCGAGGATGCACATGATATCGCCCTTGTTGATGGTGACGTCAATGCCGCACAGGACTTCCTTGTCGCCGAAATTTTTCTTTAAGTTAATTACGTCGATCACTTTTTCTCAGTCCCCTTTCCATCAGACGGATGCCCAGCGTAATGAGCATAACGATCACAATATAGATAATCGCCATTGCGAGATACGGCACCATGAATTCGTAGGAATTGGAGCCTATGTAGTTGAAGGCAACGTACAGATCCGCCGCACCGACGAAGGATACAACGGAGGTTTCCTTTACAAGCACGATGAACTCATTGCCGAGTGTAGGCAGAATGTTCTTGACCGCCTGCGGGATCACGATTTTCATCATGGTGGTGGCAAACGAAAGTCCGACAGCACGTCCGGCTTCCATCTGCCCGCCGTCCACGGAGAGAATCCCCGCACGCATGATTTCCGAAACATATGCGCCGCTGTTCAGCCCGAAGACAATGATCGCCACGTGCACGCCGGGCATATTCATGCCGAGAATCGGAAGCATGACGTAGTAGAACAGAAGGAGCTGGACAACCATCGGCGTACCGCGGAAGAAGGAGACATAGAACGAACAGATGGCGTTGAGCACCCGGGGGAGCGTCTTGTATTTCGGAACGACGCGCACGGTTGCGATCAGGGTACCGATGATGATACCGATGATCAGACCGGAAACCGCGATGAGAATGGTATTCTCCAGCCCCTCGAGTACCTTGACATACCCGCCCTTGTTGATCAGTATGTCTATGAATTTTGCTACTTTAACACTGAAATTTCCCATATTTCCTTTATCAAAACACAGCTCCCCTGATTCTCATTGGGAAAACAGGAGAGCATCGTGTCACAATTGAATCGTATTTTTCAGAGTATCCCGCTTCTGCCGGCGATTACTTCATTTCGTTGAATGCAGCAGTGATGGCAGCAGCCGGAGCGGAGTCGATGATGACAAAGTTAATGTTGCCGTTGATAAGGTCCTGAACAGCGAGAGAACCGTTCTTGTAGGGTGTGCAGGTTACGGGCAGACCGGCAAATCCCCAGTCTTCATCGCCTTCTACGTAGAACTGACCGGTGGTACCCATCTGAACGCCGATCTTGGTGTTCGTGTCATAGCCGTTGAGGATGGCTTCAACGGAAGCTGCGTCGGTGCAGGCGTCAAACGTGGTGTCGCCTTCCTTGACGATGATCTTCTGGGATGCGTTGTAGTAGGAATTGGAGAAGTCAACGTATTCCTTGCGGTCTTCTCTTACAGTGAGGCCTGCTGCTGCGATATCGCACTTCTGCTGACCGACGGAGAGACATACAGCGTCAAAGTCCATATTGCTGATAACGAGTTCCTGACCGATTTCAGCTGCGAAGAGAGCCATGATTTCCATGTCGATGCCGAGGTAGCTTTCACCGTCCATGTATTCAAAGGGTTCAAATGCGGCGTTGGTAGCTACAATAAGCTGATCCTTGGATTCGTCCAGCGCTGCGGAGATTACGGGCGTGGGAGTGCCGTCGCCGAAATACTTGTCGCAGATTTCGTCGAAAGTACCGTCAGCCATAATCTTTGCAAGGAATGCATTGACCTGTTCGAGAAGTTCGGGCTGGGTCTTGTCTACGCCGAAAGCGTATTCTTCCTGGGTGAGTTCGATTTCGACAACCTTAACGCCGGCAGAACCGCCGCAGGAAACGCAGAGCATCATCAGCATGACAGCTGCGAGGGTGAGGGAAAGAATTTTCTTCATGATTGTACTCCTGTGAATTTTTTTAAATAGAAATCCGCATATGCAAATTTATGTGTATTTCGTGAATATTATACCATCACTGTACAGGAAAAGCAAGTCTTTCGGCAAAAAATAGTTCACAACTTTTCCGTCACTCTGCCGAAAATAATCTTCACACATTTTTCTGTGCGTTCCGCCGGTCAGCACTGCATAAAAACAGCGGATCGGCAGCATACTTTCAGAGAGTGAATGCAGAAATGAGGTAATATAACATGGAAGACGAAAAGAAAAATCCTTCCCCCAACGAAGAAATAGAAACCATCATGAAAAACGGGAGCGTGATTTCCTCCTCCGGCGGCGAAACGATCCACTGTCTGACCATCATCGGTCAGATCGAGGGGCACTATCTTCTCGGCGACGGTCAGAAGGCAACGAAATACGAGCACATCATCCCCCTGCTCGTTTCGATTGAAGAAAGCCGGGATGTGGACGGAATGCTCATGGTGCTCAATACCATGGGCGGAGACGTGGAAGCGGGACTGGCGATTGCGGAAATGGTTGCAAGTATGTCCAAGCCCACTGTGTCGCTCGTCCTCGGCGGGGGACATTCGATCGGCGTTCCGCTTGCGGTATCGGCGGCAAAATCGTTCATCGTTCCGTCCGCGACCATGACCATTCATCCGGTGCGGATCAGCGGAACGGTTGTGGGCGTGCCGCAGACGTATTACTATTTTGAACGGATGCAGGACCGGATTCTCGACTTTGTCTGCCGCCATTCCAAGGTCTCCCGTGAAAAGCTGAACGAACTTCTGATGCGCACGGATCAGATTGCCACCGATGTCGGTTCCATTCTCGACGGCTGCGAAGCCCAGCGGATCGGACTGATCGACGGCGTCGGCGGACTGACCGAGGCACTGGATGCCCTGCGGCAGATGATCGGCAAAAAACAATAAGCGTATCCGCCGCACAATTTTTAATCGCGCACCGCATAAAATTTCCCGAACGCACTTCCATTTAACCGCTGTTTATGCTACAATATGATTGTACTAATTTATAAACAGCGGTTAAACCGCGGAACGGAGTATCACCATGCTGAAAGGTATCAACAAAATCATCTCTCCCGAACTTCTCATGATCCTCGCTAAAATGGGTCACGGCGACGAAATCGTTTTCTCCGACGGTAACTTCCCCGGAGAATCCATCGGTAAAATCGTCCTCCGCGCAGACGGAAGCGGCGTTCCGGAACTTCTCTCCGCCGTTCTCGAACTTTTCCCGCTGGACACCTATGCGGACAACGTCTACCTGATGGACAAGACCGAATCCGACCGTGATCTGGACATTCCGATCTGGGAAGAATATAAGAAAATCATCGCTGACCACACCGACAAACAGCCCGTATTCCTCGAAAGATACGAATTCTACGAACGCGCAAAGCAGGCTTATGCCGTTGTCGTAACCGGTGAAGGCGCGATTTACGCAAACGTCATTCTCAAGAAGGGCGTTGTAAAATAATGGCTGACAAAAAAGACGAAATCATCAATCTGCAGCTGGACATCATCCGCAAGATGACGGAAAACAACATCCGCCGCCTCTCGGACGATATCTGGGGCCCCACCCGGCAGAACCGGCAGGATCAGAAGAAAACGCCCGCCGCACCGCCCGCTCCCCCCGCATCCGGCAAAACGACCTCCGGCAGTCAGGAAAATGCGCCCGCGGACAGCTCTGTCAAGTCCGACAAAAATCTCATCAAAGCATCTGACGGAGGAGACGGCGGCGGCGTGACCGACAATGCCGAAGACCTCCCTCCGAAGGAAGATATCGCGGATCTGAAAAAGGAGCTCGACAGCTATATCGGGCTGGAGGAAGTCAAAAAAGAGGTGAAGAACCTCATCAATATGGCGACGGTCTACAAACTGCGTCTGGACAACAACCTTCCGAATCCCGATATGTCCCTGCATCTCGTTTTCTCCGGCAATCCCGGCACCGGCAAGACAATGATCGCCCGCTTCATGGCGCGTGTGTATCATTCCCTCGGACTTCTTTCCGTCGGCAAGCTCGTGGAAGTGGACCGCAGCGGACTCGTTGCCGGCTACATCGGGCAGACTGCCATCAAAACCGCGAAAGTGCTCGAAGAAGCCAAGGGCAGTGTTCTCTTCATCGACGAAGCCTATACGCTGACATCCAAAACAGAAAACGATTTCGGCTTTGAAGCCGTTGACACCATTCTCAAAGCCATGGAGGACAACCGCGACGATCTCGTTGTCATCGCGGCGGGTTACATAGAACTCATGGAGCAGTTCATTGACTCCAACCCCGGTCTGCGTTCGCGCTTCAACAAATACATTGATTTCGCGGACTACACGGCTGAGGAAATGCTCGGCATCTTCAAAATGAACTGCGAAAAAAGCTGTTACGTACTCGATGCGGACGCGGAAAAAGCGGTTACGGAATATTTCACCGCAGTCGGAGAAGCCGCAGGCGAATTCGGCAATGCGCGCGGTGTACGGAACACCTTTGAAAAAATCCTCACCGAACAGGCAAACCGCATTGCGGAGCTGTCCGATGTCACCCGTGACGATCTCATGAAGATCACGGCGGCGGATGTCGAAGCGGCTCTGTTTGAAGCGGATGACGATGATCCGAAAACAGAAACAGACGAAAAAGAAAACACCTGCAAAGAATAATCTGCGGAGGATTCCATGGATAAAAACGACCTTATTGCGCTTGCCGTGAACGCCATGCAGACTGCATATGCGCCCTACTCGGGCTTCACGGTCGGTGCGGCGCTGGAGACTGCGGACGGAACGGTTTACACCGGCTGTAATATCGAAAATGCCTCATTCACACCGACGGTCTGTGCGGAGCGTGTGGCATTCTTTCAGGCAGTACGCGACGGTCACAGAGCATTCAGACAGCTCGCGGTAGCCGGCGGAAAAGGCGGACTTCTCACCTCCTTCACGCCTCCGTGCGGTGTCTGCCGGCAGGTCATGCGCGAATTCTGCACGGACGATTTCCCCGTTTATCTTTATGACGGAGAAACCATACGCGAAACCACACTCGGCGCACTGCTGCCGCTTTCCTTCGGACCGGACAATGTTGGAAAGCAGGAGGACTGACCCATGCGTATGTACGATATTATCCTGAAAAAACGGCGGGGCGAGGTGCTGACCGAAGAAGAAATCGCGTTTTTTGTGCGCGGCTATACGGACGGTTCGATCCCGGACTATCAGGCATCCGCTTTCTGCATGGCAGTCTGCTTCACCGGCATGACGGACGACGAATGCGCTTATCTGACAAAGTACATGATGCTTTCCGGCGATATCGTGGACCTGTCCGCCCTGCCCTATACGGCGGATAAGCACTCCACCGGCGGTGTCGGGGACAAAACCTCCCTCATTCTCACGCCGACCGCAGCCTGCCTCGGACTTTCCGTTGCAAAAATGTCCGGACGCGGACTCGGTCACACCGGCGGAACAATCGACAAGCTCGAGTCCATCCCGGGGTTCAACACTGCCCTCTCCCCGCAGGCTTTCATGGAACAGGTGAAGACTGTGGGTGCAGCCATCGTCGGTCAGACCGGCAATCTCGCGCCCGCGGACAAAAAGCTCTACGCCCTGCGCGATGTGACAGCAACGGTGGATTCCCTTCCGCTGATTGCATCGAGCATCATGTCAAAAAAACTCGCGGCAGGGGCTAAGACCATTGTTCTCGATGTGAAATACGGCAGCGGCGCTTTCATGAAGACGCCAGAAGAAGCCGTTCGGCTCGCCGAAACGATGGTGAAAATCGGCAAAGCCAACGGACGCAATGTCTCCGCGCTCATCACGGACATGGACTTCCCCCTCGGCACGCACATCGGAAATTCCCTTGAAGTCATCGAAGCCCTTTCCGTCCTGCGCGGTGAAACGAAGGGCGAACTGTACGAAGTTTCCGCTGAACTGTGCGCCCATATGCTCTCCGGTGCGAAAGCCGTTCCCCTCGACGATGCACGCCGGGCAGTCCGTCAAGCCATCGACAGCGGGCGGGCATACGAAAAATTCCTCGAATGGATCCGTGCCCAAGGCGGCGATGCCCGTGCAGCCGAGGAAAACAGACTCCCCGTCGGACAGCATACACGGCAGATACTTTCTCCCGCGGACGGTTATCTGACTGCGCTCGATGCGGAAAAAGTCGGTTATGCCGCGTGTCTCCTCGGTGCGGGACGCATGACCAAGGACGACGTGCCCGATCTGTCCGCCGGCATCATTCTCCAAAAAAAGCGCGGCGAATGCGTGCACACCGGTGAAACGCTCGCACTGCTCTGTACATCCGATCCCGCCGGACTCGATGCGGCAGAAAAAGAGTTCCTCAGCGGCACCGTCATCAGCCCCGAACCTCTGCAAGAAACCCTTCCCCTTATTTATAACACTGTGAGGTAAAACACATGAAGAAATTTATCCTTCCCGAAACCGGCGTGGATCTGAAAGCGAACCTCCACTGCCACTCCACCCTCTCCGACGGCAAACTCACCCCCGAACAGCTCAAGGAAGCATACAAGGCACACGGATATGCCATCATTGCCTATACCGACCACAACAAGCTCATCGACCATCAGGATCTGAACGATGACAGCTTCCTCGCGCTCAACGGCTACGAAATCGACATCACGGAAGATACACCCGATGTCGCATGGGTTGACAAGCGCACCTGTCACATCTGCTTAGTTGCAAAAACGCCCGACAAAGCGCCGATCGAACTCGACCGCATTTATACCCCCGAAAACATCAACGCTGTCATCAGCCGCGCCAAGGACGCCGGATTCTACGTCACCTACAACCATCCGACGTGGTCTCTCGAAAGCTATCCGGAATACTCGCAGTATGAAGGCATGGATGCGATGGAAATCTGCAACGGCGGCTGTCTCATCGTTGCTTATGATGAATACAACTGTCACGCTTACGATGATATGCTCAAACTCGGCAGACGGGTATTCTGCATCGGCACCGATGACAACCACAACGGCCGTTCGCTCACCGATCCCCTTTCCTCCTCGTTTGTATCGTGGACTGTCATCCGCGCAGAAAAGCTCGACTATGCTTCCGTCATCGAAGCACTCGAAAAGGGGTATTTCTACGCTTCCAACGGTCCCGAAATCAAGGAACTGTATGTGGAAGACGGATTTGTACACGTGAAGACCTCGGATGCGCATATCATCAATTACATCACCGCCGGCCGTCACCGCGAAGTTGTCGGCGCGCACTACGGTCAGTGGGTGAACGAAGCAAAGTTCCCCATCCGCGAAACCGACCGCTATTTCCGCATTGACGTCATCGACGAACACGGACGCCACGCAAACTCCTCTGCCGTATTCCTTGACACCCTGTAATAACCCGCATTCTTTTTTCAAAATCCATCCGGTGCACAGCTGCAAGTCCCGCGGCTGTGCGCTGTTTTTTTCTCGCCCCTGAATAATACAAAATCACGCCGATATTTTACTAATTCGTCCGTTTTACTTGACAAAAAATCTTTTACCGGGTAAAATAGATACAGCAGCATGAATATTCACCGAAAAAGAAAGGATTTTTCCATGAAGTACAGAAAGATTGAAAAACTCGGCATCGAAGTATCCGCGTTCGGCGTGGGATGTATGCGTTTTCCGATGAAGAAGCTCGAAGACGGTACGGAAGTCGTCAATGAAGAAATCTCCACACCCGTGATCCGCCATGCCATTGATTCCGGCGTCAACTATTTCGATACCGCTTATGTATACTCCGGCGGCATGAAGAACGAGATCGCGCTCGGTCATGCGCTGAAGGACGGCTACCGTGAAAAAGTCTACATTGCAACCAAGCTCCCGGGTCACAAGTTCGGCAGCATCGACGAAATGAACGCGACCCTCGATGAATCCCTCGCCAACCTCGGTGTGGACTATATCGACTTCTACCTCCTCCATGCCATCAACGGCGACAGCTGGAAAAAGGCAAAGGAAAACGGCGCGATCGAATTTCTGAACAAAGCAAAGGCTGACGGAAAGATCAAGTATGCGTGCTTCTCCTTCCACGGCGGTGCGCAGGACTTCATCGACATCATCGACGCATACGACTGGGATATGTGCCAGATTCAGATGAACTTCATGGACATTGACAATCAGGCTACCCTTGCGGGAATGCAGTATGCAGGCAAAAAGGGCATTCCGGTTGTCATTATGGAAGGTCTGCTCGGCGGCAAGCTGGCAAATGCACCCGAAAATGTCAAAGCTCTCTACGATGCATATCCGGTCAAGCGCACTCCCGTGGAATGGGCGTTCCGCTGGCTGTGCAGTCATCCCGAAGTCGCAACCGTTCTCTCCGGTGTCACCAACATGGAACAGTGCGATGACAACCTGCGTATTTTCGATGAACTGGAAACCGGCTGCATGACAGCGGAAGACGAGGCACTCATCGCTTCCGTCCGCGAAGCCTACAAGAGCCGCACCAAGGTCGGATGCACCGCGTGCAAGTACTGTATGCCCTGCCCGAACGATGTGGACATTCCGCGCATCTTCGGCACATGGAACAACGCCTTCTTCTGGGGCGAAAATCTCAAGGGTACATGGGGCTACAAGCGCATCATCGGCGACGGTCACGATGCGTCCAAGTGTGTCGAATGCGGTGCGTGTGAAGAAGCGTGCCCGCAGAAACTGGGCATCATCGAACTGCTCAAGCAGGCTGACGCTGAAATGCGGGCATAAAGCTGAAATGAAGAAACTTCTTACTACTTTGCTCCTGATTGCCGGGCTTTCTTGTTGTACGGTGTATGCCGAAAGTGCTTTGGAAATCACACTTCTCGAGGACAGCAACGATTTCTTTCTGCAGTTAGGCAGAGGCGAATACGAAGAACCTTACACAAGCGCCGAACCGCTTTTTGACGGAGACATATCCACCAACTGGTACGGTCACGGTCAATGGACCAGTGTTATCTGGGAAGTGCCGGAAAATATTTCAATAATCGGCTACGAACTTGTTGGCGCATCCGATTCTCATGATGATCCTGAGCATACACCTGCTTCATGGTATCTGCACGGCTCACATAATTACGGTCATCCCATATACGGTGACGGAGACTGGGATATTCTCTCCGACATACCGGATAATGACACAATGCGTCAGGAAAACGGCGCTGTATGTACGGTAATGTTTCCCGAAGCAACGCCTGAATATCGGTATTATCAGCTTGAAATGTACAACCTGCCCCCTGATGGATGCTGTCTCGCCGAAATTCGCCTTCTCACCGAAGAAACTTCCCCTCAGACATACGATCCCATCGTAATCTCAGCAGTAACATCCGCAATCGCTCTCGCAGGATATGCGCTGACAAAAAAGAAATAAACAAATCAGCCCGAAACGAGCGTTATCACTCAGCTTCGGGCTGTATTTTTATCTGTTCAATTACCCACCACGTGTACCACCACAATCTCCGGTCGGTTGAATACCCTCGGCAGATCGTCCAGCATCAGTCCCCGGCTGACAATCAGCGTACTGTCACCGATTTCGTACCGTCCGCCGGCATATTCCGGGAACCATCCCTGATTCGGTGCGTACAGTCCGTTGAGCAGCAGCGGAATCCGCACCTGTCCGCCGTGCGCGTGTCCGGATAAGGTCAGGTCAAAGCCGCACGCCGCATAGATTTCGGCATATTCGGGACGATGCGAGAGCAGGATATCAAAAGTATCGTCCGAAACGGGCATCGCCTCCAGCGCGGAGAGAAACGCCTCCCTGTCCGCATAAAACAGCGGATCGTCCAGTCCGCAGAGACGGATATTGTCCCCGAGGTCTGCGCTGTCCCCCCGAAGCACCGTCACGCCGTATGATGCGAACAAGGCATGGATGTCGTCCGTGTAATCCAGCCAGCGCTCATGATTGCCGGTGACATAATAACAGGGATATTGCTCAGCAATCTGCCCGAGCAGTTCTGCCGTGCCGGTAAACTGCCGTTCTTCCTTGTCGTCCGCGATATCTCCGACGAGAAACACCGCTTCCGGTTCGCAGCGCATGATCTCCGCCGCAAGTTCTTTTTGCGACGCGCCGTAGTATGTAGAATGCAGATCCGTCAGGACAACGTATGTATGCGCCGCAGTCACAAGGCTGCTTTCCACAGTATATTCCCGCAGCACAAGACTGTCATCCAGTGCTGTCCGAAACAGGAGGAAAAGCAGCAGTGCAGCGACGACGCACCCGCATCCGGTTTTCTTCCGATTTTTCTTCTGCATTTTCCGTTCAAAGATATCGTTCATCCCTTCCCGTCCGTTCTGCTGCGATGTTCTGTGCGGTCAGGGCAAGCTCCGCCGCTTTGAAGATATGCGCCTGCGTCATGGCGCGCTGTGTCCCTTCGAGGCTGTCGAGAATCATATCCCCGAAGAACGGATACCCCGCCGTGCCCGTACAGTCGAGGAAGAACTCCCCGTCCCCGTTGACAAGATACAGACCGTTCCCCCTGCCGCCGCGGGTAATTTCAGTGTATTTCCGCAGTTCGATATATCCTTCCGTTCCCTCGATCAGACAGCGTCCGTCTCCCCAAACCCGCAGTCCGTCCGGTGTATACCAGTCCACGCGGTGATAACCGGACGCACCCGTTGAGGAGGCGAGAAGCATTTCCCCGAAATCATCCAGTTCGGGATATTCCGGAAATTTGAAGTTGCCGATTGCGGACGACACCACCTTTGCATCATCGCTTCCCGTATACGCGAGGAACTGCTCCGCCTGATGACTGCCGATGTCGGTGAGAATGCCTCCGTATTTTTTTCGCTCGAAAAACCATGCGGGACGGGTGGGAAGCGAAATCCGGTGCGGGCCGGTGCCGATGAGATTCACGACTTTGCCGATCATCCCCGCGTCGATCAGGTATCCTGCCATGATCGCCGATTCGTTGTGCAGCCGCTCGGAGTAGTAGACGAAATATCGCTTTCCCGTTTGTGCCGCTGTCTTTTCGGCTTCACGGAGCTGCTCAAGCGTGGTGAACGGCGATTTATCGACAAAATAATCGCGTCCGTGCTGCATGACTTCACATCCGAACGGTCCTCTCTCCGAGGGAACTGCCGCCGATGCGACCATTTTCACCCGCTCGTCCGCATAGATTTGTTCCATGTCCGAAACGGCTTTCGCACCGTATTTGTCCGCCATTGTCTGTGCACGCTCGCGGTCACGGTCGTATACATAGAGCAGTTTCGCTCCTGCCTGTATGAGCGCACCCGTCATACCGCCAATGTGTCCGTGATCCAGTCCCGCCGCCGCGAAGCAGTAGTCCTCGCCCGAAACCACCGGCTGTGCTTTTTTGATTTCCTGTGCAAACGCTTTCAGATCCGTCATGCTGTCCTCCGCATCCGTGTTTCAAATATATCTTACTATAGCATACGCATACCGTGCAATTCAATATGCAGTTGTTAATTTTGTTCGGGGAAACGCGGGGAGCCTTACAGGAAGTGTTTTCTGAATAATCGAAAAAATCACGAAATTTCCCGAAGTTTTTTTGAAAAAGGTATTGCATTTTCATTTTTGCTGTGGTATAATATCACCGTTGCGTAGGGGTATAGCTCAGTTGGTAGAGCAGTGGTCTCCAAAACCACGTGTCCTGAGTTCGAGTCTTAGTGCCCCTGTGAGGAAAAAGCCATTTACCGTCGGTAAGTGGTTTTTTTCATTTTCATCCCGCAGACGAAACCCGGATTTCCGTCGGTCATCGCAAGACCGCTTAAAATCCGGGTTCTTTCTATTTTATTTCTCATGATTCAGCGGAAAAACACTTCCACGTTTCCGCTGCTGTCCCGTGCCGTGTACCGCTTCACGCAGAACACTTCTTCAAGCAGTCCGCACCGGAGCAGCTCGTCCGCACTGCCGCAGAAACGCATGGTTCCGCCGTCGAGCAGAATCACCTGATCCGCTATCCGGACTGCCGCTGCAAGATCGTGCATCACGGCAAGGATGGTCTTTTTTCCTTTCAGCGCGGCAATTTTCTCCGTAAAGCGTTTTTCATAATCCGCGTCCATGTGTGCAGTGGATTCGTCGAGCAGCAGCAGCGGCGCATCCTGCGCAAGCATCATGGCGAAAAACACCCGCTTCTGCTCGCCTCCGGACAGGCAGTCCGCAAACGAATGCCGCAGATGCTCTGTTTCCGCCTCCGCGAGTGCATATTCCACAGCCGCACGGTCTTCGTCACACAGTCCGCCTCCGATGACGCTGTGATACGGTGTCCGTCCGAAGGAGACCAGATCTTCGACGGGAATGTGCGGTGTGCGGACAATCTGCTGCATCACGGCGACTCTGGCTGCGCGTTCCCTGCGGGAGAGAGAGGCGAGATCCACATTGTCCGCGGCAATCGTGCCTTCATACGGCATCAGTCCCGCGATGCAGGAGAGCAGGGTGGATTTTCCCGAGCCGTTGCGTCCGATTACTGCGGTCAGCGAACCGGACGGGGCTGTAAAGGCAATATTTTCGAGAATGGTTTTCTGTCTGTAACCGGCTTTTATAATATCGGCGCGCAGCTGCATTTCATCCTCCGTTTCTCTGCCGCAGAAGCAGTATCAGAAAAAAAGGTGCGCCCGCAAACGCCATCATGATCCCGACCGGAATCTCCGTAGGCGCGGCAAGCACTCTCCCGCCGAGATCCGCCAGAACGGTCACAGCCGCTCCGAGGACAGCCGAAGCCGGCAGAAGATGCGCACTTCTGTATCCGACCAGTCTGCGGGCGATATGCGGCACGATCAGCCCGACAAAACCGAGCAGCCCTGCAAAGCTGACCGCCGCCGCCGCCGAAGCCGACGCACAGAGTACAGCAGTCAGCCGGACAGTCCCGACCGGTACGCCGAGTGCAGCCGCCCCGCTGTCCCCCAGGCAAAAGAGGTCAATCTGCCGTGAAAACAGCATGGCGCACAGAAAGCACAGCGCGATCATCGCACCCGGCAGAAGAAGCTGTTCTGGCTTCACGCCGCCGAGTCCGCCGACGGAAAATGCGTTATAAAGCGCGAGCAGATCGGTATCTGCATAGGTGAACGCGGAAATCCCCGCATTCAGCAGAGCCGTAACCGCCACCCCGGCAAGAATGAGGGACGACCGCGATCTTTTCCCCGCCAGTGCCGTGATCAGAAGTGTGGTCAGGAACGCGCCCAGAAACGCCGCCGCCGGAAGAAGGATATGCCGCAGAGCACTTTGCGTTTCAAGAAACGAAAGGCAAAGCACCACGCCGAATCCCGCACCGGCATTGACACCGATGATATTCGGCGCCGCAAGGGGATTGTCCGTCACAGCCTGCAGAAGAACGCCCGAAACTGCCAGTCCCGCTCCTGCCAGAAGTCCTGCGAGAAGACGCGGAATCCGCACGGAGTAAAGAATAACGGATTCTGTACGCACGCTTTCCTCTTTTGCGAGTGAAGCGAAAAAAGTCTGCCAGTCCAGCTCCGCGCTTCCGTACCGCACCGCCAGAAAAGCAGTCACGAGGAGAGCGAGCACGAGCAGAATGAAGGTTCGTTTAGTTTTCATAGAGAAGATCGCAGAGCATCCGGTATGCTTCTGCCCAGCGTTCATTGGGCTTATACTGGAACAGCTCCTTCGGAAGATAGAATACACGCCCGTTTTTCACCGCGTCCACTTCCTGCCATGCAGGTTCGGCGAGAAGGGCGTTCATGTTCGCTTTTGCCGCGTCTTCATCCCCCATCGTGGAAATAAAGAGATATGCGGGATTTTCAAGGAGAATTTCCTCCATACTCAAACCGTCGATCAGCACAGGGGCGTTTTCCGCAATGTTGCGCGTCCCCAGTTCCTTGAGCATGGCACAGGCAAAATGCTCCGCGGCTGTTTTCGCTTTCGTAGACTTTGACGAAGAACCCGCACGGACAAAGAGGATTTTCTTCCCTTCCCCTTTTTCAGCAGCCTGTGCGAGAACAGCGTCAATCTCCGCCTGTACATCTTGTCCGTACTGTCTGTACGCTTCGGCGTTTTCTGTAATCTGCGTGAACAGTTCGAGGATGCGCAGATAATCATCGAACGACTCCACACGGAGCTGTGCCGCCGGAATGCCTGCATCCGCAAGAAGGGATACAGCCTGCGCCTGTGCGGGAATATCCGCCGACGCAATGACCAGGTCCGGTTCCGCACCGATGAGCGTTTCGATGCTGATCGTCTTGCCGGCACCGGCATCGACGAGAATACAGTCCGCATCCGCAAAGCCGCGCTCCACGGTCTCACCGACTGTGACAGAAACCGTCCCGCCTGCCAGTGACCAGATTTCAGCAAAGGAGGAGGTCAGCACGGCAACCGTTTTCGGCTGTGCATCCAGAACCACCGTCTCGCCTGCGTCATCTGTAAAGCTGAACCATCCCGCCGGCTCCGTACTGTCCGTCCCGCAGGAGAGAAACAGGCACACGGACAGCAGGAGAAAAATCAAGCACCGTCTCATTCGCCGAGAAGCTGACGTTCAACTTCGGCAAAGCCGATCCGTGCGATGGTATCCGCAAAGCGTTCGCCGGGCATTCCGTTGTCACGGTAGAAGAGAATCGCCTTTTCGATGACATCGAGGACTTCTTCCGGTTCCGTGAATACTTTCGACAGGGCTGTTCCGCGTGCGGTTTTCTTGCCCCAGCGTCCGCCGAGCGTGATCTTATAACCGCTGACCGCTTCTTCGCACACACCGAACGGGCACTTGCCCCAGCAGCGTCCGCAGTTCGAGCAGCTTTCACCGTCTACCTTGATGACACCTTCGTTTACAGCGGCAGCCTTCATCGGGCAGGTCTTTTCCACCTGACAGGTCTTGCATCCGCGGCAGAGATCACGGTTCATCTGCACCATGCGCTGACCGATCACGCCGATATCGTTCAGATCCGGCTTGACGCAGTTGTTCGGGCATCCGCCGACAGCAATCTTGAATTTGTGCGGCAGCTTTACGTCATGCATTCCTTCGTAGAACCGGTGATGGATTGCTTCGGAAAGCGCGTAGGTGTCGATCAGACCGAACACGCACGTTGTCCCCTTGCAGGAAACGACGGGGCGCACTTTCGGTCCCGTACCGCCGGGCTTGAGTCCCTTTTCGGCAAGGAACGCGCACAGGGGTTCAATATTTTCGTACGGAATTTTCTGAATCTCCACGGTCTGACGGGTTGTCATGGCAATTTCTCCGCTGCCGAACCGTCTTGCCGCTTCTGCGATATGTTCGCTTTCTTCTGCGGTGATCTTGCCGTTGCGGGTAAGGACACGCGCATTGAAGCAGTCGGGGGTATTCTTATCGCGCAGAAAACCCAGTCCTTTCACGCGGGCAACATCCTCCGCAGCAACTGTACATGCCATGGGCTTGTCTTCGGAATAACGCAGTTTCATTTTTTGCACCTCATTAAAGAATTAAATTGTCTGATCCTATTATAACACAAATCCTCTCCGGCGGCAAGAAAAAATCCCGATACAATCACACATCGGGATGAAATTTTATACTTTGAGAAAATAATTGTCGATATCGAGATACCGTCCGAACTTCATGCCGACTTCGGGAATCGTCCCGCCGTGCGTGAAGCCGAATTTTCTGTGCAGTGCCGTGGATGCTTCGTTGCCGGAGGTAATCACGGACACGACCATATGCGTGCGCTCGTCCTCGCGTGCCAGCGTCAGAATCGCTTCCATCAGCGCAGAAGCCACACCCTTCTTTCTGTGCGCCGGATGCACGTAGATGGACAGTTCCACCGTGGAGCGATAGGCTTCCTTCACGCGGTAAGCGGACAGCGTTGCATAACCGATCACCGTGCCGTTTTCTTCTGCGGCGATGAGGGGATGATTGTCCACATTGTGTTCGTCAAACCATACCTGACGTTCTTCCATGGTGCGGGGATGCAGATCGAGGGTGGATGTGCCGTTTACGACCTCGTAATTATAGATCTCGAGCAGTGCGGGTAAATCCGCCTGATATGCCGTACGGATGCGCATGATACTCTCCTGTCTTTTACGGTTTCTTCAAAATTCCAGATCAGTATAGCATAACCGCAATCTTTTTGCAACGGGCAAGGGGACACAATTTCACCAAAAACAGCTCCCCTTTTTTGTTGTATTTGCCTCGCTTCATCGCAGGATACGGTTGCCGGAGCAATGCCGCGGATCCTTTCCATAAGATCATCAGCCGAGAATTCCCGTAAGAAAGATTTCCATCCCGATTGCAATGAGGATAATCCCGCCGAAAACGGACGCCTTGCCGGCAAACTTTGTACCGAACTTTTTGCCGATAAACAGCCCGCCCATGCAGATCACGAACGTCACCGCCGCAATCATCAGCGAGCAGACCACTGCGTGCAGGGCGGAATACTCCGCGATGGTGAAGCCGACGGAAAGCGC
This sequence comes from Clostridia bacterium, assembly GCA_017414585.1. The sequence continues at coordinate 23,043 of JAFQLN010000083.1, forward strand.
GTCAATCGACGTTGCCACACCCTGTACGAGAAGCGCGCCGAAACCGAGACCGGAACAGCACTCTTCCCCGTCCGGACACTTTTTCAGTCCTTCCAGAAGCATTTTTCCGCCGATAAAGGAAAGCAGAATGAGCGCAATCCACGGGATAAACTTTTCAAACGCCTGAAAATAGGCAAGAAAAGTGTGTACCGCAAACCAGCCCGTCATCGGCATCAGTGCCTGAAAAACGGCAAACACACCGGCGATGACTGCCATGCGTCCTCTTTTCATGCATGGTTCATGGAGACCGTTCGCCAGAGATACGGAAAACGCATCCATAGCCAGTCCCACGCCGAGCAGGGCACTATTAAAAAAGAACAGGAAATTCCACTCCATATGATTCCTCCCACCGGATTTTTCGTTTACCATGGAAGTTTGATTATACACTCTTTTTTCCGTTCTGTCAATACAGCGGCGTGAAATCTCCGCAGGCAATAAAAAAGGGGCTGTCGCACTTAGAAAAAAATCCCGAAATGCGACAGCCTTGATTTGTATCCAAACTGTTTATTCGTTCTTTTTCTCCTTTAGCGAGGAGAAAAAGAACCAAAAAGAGGAACTTTATCAGAAGTCTTGGG
>JAFQLN010000084.1 GCA_017414585.1 Clostridia bacterium
CCACGGGAACATGCGCATAGTCCAGCGAACCTCCCCGCATAACTGCATAGTAAACCGTTTCCGTATATTCGTATCGACTGTCACTCCAGTTACGGATTTTCGACGCTTTGTAGCGCACCTTGGCATCTGCTTCAGCATCGAACAGCCAAACAGGGACATAGATACCCTTTATCTCATCAATGTGATTCTGAACCACGAATACCTTCGGCAGCAGCTTTTTTCCGCCGTAATGCTTGGTCAATGCAGCCTTTGCCGCCTTTTTGTCGAGCTTGAACGGAATCACCAGATCCGGCTTCAGACTGCCGGAAAGCTGACCCATCATTACGACCGGGTTGTCGCAATACGGACAGGACATTGCCGCTGTGGTTTCATCACCGACAATTTCACCGCCGCAGGAACGACAGACATATGTATGCAGATTATCTGAGTCACCATCCTGCCACACATCGCTGTCAGTCTTCCAATCCATACTGTCGCCGGTTTCCTGTTTCAGCTCGTTATCATAGGATACGAGCGTTTCCATTTCAAATTCCGTGTCGCAAAACGGACATTTCATCTTCTGAATCGAAGAATCAAATGCTATCGCACCGCCGCAGCACGGACATTTGTATTCCTGTAATTGTGCCAATTCACTCACTCCTTATTTTATTCCGTAAAAACAGTTGAGCATAAAAACCTTATTTCTTGGTGCGAAGAACCATGCATACGATTCCGATCACCGCAAGAACAACGCCTGCAATCAGGGAAACCGTCATTCTCTGATGCAGTCTGCTGTACAAATCTGCCGATCCGTCCATTACATTGTAGTATCCGAACCAATTCAATGCGGAAAACGCAAGGGACAGCGCACAGGCAATCAGAGAGATGATACCAACAGTCAATAACAGATGCTTCATACCCATCTCATATGCTCCTTCCGGAAAGAAATAACCGATGGCAGATGACGGGCAAACGGACAGAACGGAATTCTGCTGTTTCTGCTCGCGCGTCCGCCATCGGTCGCTGTTATTTCAATATCTGAGATTCCGGGTTACGGGTTTTCTCACCGGATATTACTGAATATCACCATCATCAAACGGGTCACCGCATTCCGGACAGAACTTCGGCGGCTTCACACCCTTCTCAGGTTCCCATCCGCACTTGTCGCACTTGTACTGCGGAACGCCAGCCGGCTTCTTGGCACCGCACTCAGGGCAGAACTTACCCTTGTTGACAGCGCCGCAGGAGCAGGTCCAGCCCTCATCCGCAGGCTTCGGCGAACCACACTCGGGACAGAACTTACCGGTCGCAGTGGCACCGCACTTGCACGTCCAGGCATTTGCCGGCTTTTCCTCGGGCTTCTTTGCGCCGCATTCTGGGCAGAACTTGCCGGTAGCCGTTGCGCCGCAGGCACATTTCCAGCCCATCGGGACAGGATCCGCCTGCTGGGTAGGAATCCGCTGTGTCTCAGCCTGCTGCTGTTGCTGCTGTTGCTGGCCCATGGCAAACAGGTTCTGTGCGTTCATGCCGCCGGCATTCATCGCCATACCCATACCCATGAAGCCCTGCATTGCGCCGCCTTCGTTTGCGGCAGCCGTTCTCATCGCGTCAGCCTGTGCACCGACCAGACGGGAACCTGCGACCATCGGGTTCATCGTCATCGCATTTTCTTCCCACTCGGTGATCTTCTTCTTCTGCTCATCCGGAATGGTCAGGGAGTTGACGTTGAAGGAGAAAACTTCCAGACCGCGCTTTTCACCCCATTCGCGGTCGAGCACTTCATTGAGTGCGTCGCGGATATCAAAGGTGTGTGCCGGGATTTCGTAGTACTGCACACCTGCGGCAGACAGCTTCGCCAGTGCAGGCTGCAGTGCATTGAGCAGCTCGGACTTGAGAATCGAGTCGATTTCGGAGCGGTCAAAGCTCTGTGCGGAATTGCCGCAGACGTTCGTGTAGAACAGCATGGGGTCCTTGATCTTGTAGGAATATTCGCCGTTGCAGCGGATGTCGACAGAAAGCTTGAAACCGAGTTCTTCATTGACAACCACGCGGAACGGAACGGGATTGGCGGTTCCGTACTTGTTGCCGGAGATTTCCTTGGTATTGAAGTAGTAAACGCGCTGATCCTTGCCCGTATCGCCGCCGAACGTGAAACGCTTGCCGATGGCACGGAAGGTATCCTTGATGCTGTCGCCGAGGCTGCCTGCGAAAATCGACGGTTCGGTCGATGCATCCCATGTGAATTCACCGGGTTCTGCGCAGAATTCCACGATCTTGCCCTGCTCGACGATGATCATTGCCTGACCGTCTGCGACCGCGATGACGGAACCGTTGGAAATCAGATTTTCCTCACCCTTGGTATTGGAGGATCTGCCGGATGTACGCTTCTGACCCTTGACCATCAGCGTGTTCATGTCCAGTGCATCACAGTAGAAGAATTCCTTCCATTGATCTGCCAGTACGCCGCCTGCTGCGCCGAGCGCTGCTTTTATAAGTCCCATAATTGAAACTCCTTTCAAATAATGTTAAATTTATTATGTAAATTTTTTACTTTGTATCGGTTCCGTCCCGTTTTTTTGCCCCGACGGAATAGGGGTTTTTGTTTTCTTTCGGTCGGTCGGGTGTACTGCCGCACCGGGATGCCCAACCGAGAATATCCATCCACAAAAGAATATTGAGAAGCCAGATCCCGAGCGCGATCCAGAACCATCTGATCGACCAGTCAAAGAAGAAATGACATGCGAGTAATAACCATGCGGGAATCGTCCATTCCAGATTCATGAGCATGTTGAACAGAAGAACAAGGAAAAAGTTCCCGCTGTTCCGTAATTTGTTCATCGCACACCTCCCGTTACTGCGGTTCCGCTTTTTGGGCGAATTCCTGTTTCAGAAGTTCTGCAATCATATCGTCGAGTGTCCCCGGTGTTGCTTTTTCTTCCGTATAACCGTCGGCATATCCGAGAAACAGGCCGCCGGAAGAACCGTCGAGAATCATAACATCATCCGTTTCGGGATCC
>JAFQLN010000085.1 GCA_017414585.1 Clostridia bacterium
AAGTAGCAAAAAGAGGAACTTTTTCGGAAGTCTTGGGCATTTCGACCTCTGCGGAGGTCGATGAGGGGCTCTGCCCCTTCAACTGAGGAGCTGCGCATCCTCGGCAAACATTTTGAAAAAGTTTGATCAAAACTTTTATACTGGTGTTTGTTTTTTGTCATTTTTTCTTTTTCCCGCGCCGGGACAGCGTACGGACCAGTGCCGCAAGGAGATAGCACAAGAGGGTCACGGCGAGCATCAGCGTGCACATCGCGTTCACTTTCGGCGTTACGCCTGTTTTCAGCTGGGTGTAGACCATGATCGGAAGCGTGTTCACGGATACGCCCGTCACGAAAATGGAGATGATCACGTCGTCAAAGCTCATGGCGAACGAGAGAAACATCCCCGACAGAACGGCGGGAAAGAGGAGGGGCAGGGTCACGGTGAAGAATGCGGTGATCCCCGATGCGCCCAGATCCCGCGCCGCTTCGACGGAAGAAGGGTCGAGCAGTTCCAGCCGCGCCGTTACCTGCGTGTAGATATACGGAATGCAGAACGCCGTATGGCTCAGAATCAAAGTCAGCATTCCGAACTTCAGCCCGAGCAGGGTGAAGAACGAGAGGAAGACCATCCCGAGGACAATTTCCGGAATGATCAGCGGCAGAAGCGCCGTTTTGGAAATGAGATTCTTCCCGGGCAGACGCGCTTTTCTGACGCCGAGTGCCGCCGCCGTTGCCAGAACCGCCGCCAGAACGGACGATGAAAGTCCCAGTACAACGGAATTGAGAAGCGCCTTGAACATATCCTCGTCCGCAAACAGCGCTTCGTACCATTTCAGGGAAAAGCCGCCCCACACCGACGTCAGCTTGCTTTCGTTGAAGGAATAGAGCACAACCACGGCAATCGGCAGATAGGTGAGCACGGTCATGAAAATGGGGTAGAGAATGCGGAGAGGGGTGCGTTTTCTGGTCATAGAATCGTCAAAAAAGATGAAAGAATTCGTTCAAACGTATACCGTTACTGAATTTTCCGCTGCCATTTCGGTTTGCGCAGCAGAATGATGCAGACCAGTCCGGTGAGCAGCATCAGAATGACGGACAAAGCTGCCGCGGCGGGCTGGTTGTGCGCCTTCATCAGCAGTTCCTCGATCAAGGAGCCGACGAGGACGATTTTGCTGCCGCCGAGAATCTGCGCAATGAAGAACAGTCCCATCGACGGAATGAAGGTGAGGATGATGCCCGTTTTCAGCCCCGGCAGAGTCAGCGGGAGGATGACGGAGAAAAAGGCGTAAATCTTTCCCGCACCCAGATCGCGCGACGCTTCCACGAGGGACAAATCCAGTTTTTGTGCCACCTGATAGACCGAAGTGAACATGAAGGGCAGAAGCACGTAGATCATCCCCACAACGACAGCGGGGTAGGTGTATAGGAGCTTGAGCGGTTCTTCTGTGATGCCGAGTGCCATCAGGAGCTTGTCGAGCAGTCCGTTTGCACGGAAAATGATCATCCAGCCGTACAGCCGCAGAAGGGAATTGACCCAGTAGGGGATCATCTGTGCCTGTACGAAGAACTGCGCGGATTTTTTCGGCAGAAGTGCGGTGCACAGACCGAAGGGATAGCCGAGCACAATGACCGCTGACGTGGACAGTGCGGCGAGCTTGAGAGAGGTGACAAACGTATTTCTGTATGTCTCGTCCGTGAGGATTTTCGTGTAGTTTTCCAAGGTGAAGCCTGCGCTGTAGGACCATCCGTCGCGGGGGGAGAACGAGAGCAGGAGCATCAGCACCAACGGTCCGATGACGAATACAAGGGTGAAGAGGTACAGCGGCAGAAAGGCGAGGGAAGCAGGTTTGGCTTTGCGGATCATAGACGCCTCCCGTTACTGACGAACCAGCACGCCGGCTTCGGGTTCAATGGTCAGAAGCACCCGCTGTCCGACGCTGATGGATGTGTCCAGTCCGTAGCGGATGGCGGTGACGGGGGTGCCGGATGCGTCCGCTGTGATGCGCATGACGCCGCCCGCAAAGTTGAGCGCGGTGACGGATGCCGGGATGCCGGTTTCTGCCGGATGCTGTGCTTCACTGTACGGACGGACGGTAATTTTCTCTCCGCGTACAGCTGTGTGAACAAAATCGCCGGGAGCATGGCTGCTGTCATTTCTTCGCACGGTCAGTTCTGCGGATGTGCGTCCGTCTTTGCCGAAGGAGACTTTCGCCGCCGTGTGGGAGCAGTCCGCCAGATAGGTGCACGGGAGGATGTTCGCCTCGCCGATGAAGCGTGCGGTGTAGACGGTGGCGGGATTGTCATAAATCTCGGACGGTGTGCCCATCTGCACGAAACCGCCGTTCTGCATGACTGCGATGCGGTCGGACATATTGAGCGCTTCCTCCTGATCGTGTGTGATGTAGAGGAAGGTGATGCCGAGCGTTTTCTGTAAATTTTTCAGTTCGGACTGCATCGCGCGGCGCAGATTCAGGTCCAGCGCTCCGAGCGGTTCGTCGAGAAGAAGGATTTTCGGATGGCTGATGACAGCACGTGCGATGGCGATGCGCTGCCGCTGACCGCCGGAAAGCTCGGACGGATAGCGTTTTTCGTATCCCTGCATCTGCACAAGCCGGAGCGCATCCTCCACCCGCTGCTTTCGTTCTTCTTTCGGAACACGTGCGATGCGGAGGGGGTAGGCAATGTTGTCGGAAACATTCATATGCGGGAAGAGCGCGTAGCTCTGGAAGACGGTGTTCACGGCGCGGTGATTGGGTTCGCTTTTTGTGATATCCTCACCGGCAAGGGTGATTTTTCCCGTGTCGGCATCCTCCAGACCGCTGATAATGCGCAGAAGCGTCGTTTTTCCGCAGCCGGACGAGCCGAGAATGGTCAAAAATTCCCCTTCGCTGACCGAGAAGGAGAGGGAGCGGAGAACGGATGTCTCCCCGAAGGATTTCGATATGTTTTCAAGCTCTAAAATCGGTTTCGCGTCTGCCATGATTCACCAAAGCCCATCTGAATGTATTTCTGGCATTATCATATCACATCTTCCCTCCGTTGTCAATTATTTCATTTCTGCCGATGGAATTTATATTTGTGTTTTTTTGTGAAAAAAGCGGGGATTTCTAAAAGAAGGAAGAAAAGGAAGGAGATTTTACGCTTTACGCATTGATAAACCGGCGCGGTTTTGTTATAATAGAACATACGGCATCATGAGCCGAAACACGAAAGACGCTGGAGGGAAACACATGAGCAGAACGGCTTATAAAAAAATCGTTCCTGCGACAGCGCGCTGTGTCTCCGGGGTATATGACCGTTTCAGAAATGACAATCCGCTGGTTGTACGCAAAGAATTTTCCATGAAAGATGTTTTCTACCGCAAGGATCGTCCGGGCAGAGAGCTTTTGCGCGTGGAGGCTGCGTTTGATACGGAGCTGTACGTGCTTCTCATCGTACTCGGCATCGGAACGGTGTGGCTCTTTTACAGAATTGTGCGCGGACTGGAAAAACGCCGCGTGCACTGTCTGGAAAAAGCGTATCTCAGATCCCGGCACGAACTCTGAACGAACAAAGGGGCGGCTCCGGCGTGATGGAACCGTCCGTACATCAACCGAATATCCACCACTGACAACATATAATATACACAGATGAAAAAACAGGACAACCTCACCAGACTCGCTGTCATAGCCGCGGCATATCTCGTGATCGCGCTTGTATTCGTTGTGCGGCTTCTCTATCTGCAGGTGTCGGGGCAGGACTACTATACCATGTCCCAGCCGCCCGTGACCTATACCCGCACCGTCAAGATTCAGGCGCAGCGCGGGGAAATCTACGACCGAAACGGCAAGGCGATCGTTACAAACGCCTATACATACAATCTCTGCCTCGATTACGCGACCCGTCCCACAACAGCGGCGGCATTCAATGAAATGCTTCTCGATATCCGGGCAGCTGCGGCGGCAACGGGGGAGAGCGATGCTTTAACCCAGCCGAAATCCTCCCTGCACGTCACTGTGACCGACAGCGGACTGCTCTTTGAAATTCCCGAGGACTTTCTCACCACGGCACGCGGCAGACGGTACAAAAAGCTCGTCGGAGAACTGAATGTTGATGACGACGCGGACGTACAGGAACAGGCGGAAGCGCTCATGCTCTACTTCGGCATCCGCTCCCGGGAGAAAAACGCCGACGGGGAATACGAAACTTTCTACAATTACACCTACGATCTTGCCGCGCTTCTGTTTAAGATGCGGCTCGATATGGTTCTCTCCGATTTCTCCGCCGTGGAGCCTTATACCGTCGCGGAGGATGTGTCCCTTGCGCTCATCACACGGGTGGAGGAGAAATTCCCGCGCGGGCTTACGGTCGAAGTCAAAGCGTCCCGCGTGTACAACTATCCCGGTTATCTCTCGCACGTCCTCGGCACCATCGGGAAAATTCCCACCGGAAAATCGGAATACTACACGGAGCAGGGCTATTCCTATGACGCCATTGTCGGACGTGACGGTGCGGAAGCCGCGTTTGAGGAATATCTGCGCGGACAGGACGGTGTGATGACCATTACGGAGGACAGCTACGGCAGTGTGCTGAAAACCGAAATCACCAAAGAACCCGTCGCCGGACAGGATGTCTATCTCACCATTGACATGGATATGCAGATTGTTGCGGAAAAGGCGCTGGCGGAGAATATTTTCAAAATCCGCGAGGAAGCCAAATGGTCCGGCAAGCCGCTGTCCGGGGAGGATGCGTCGTCCGGTGCGATGACGGTTCTCGACTGTGATACCGGAGAAGTGCTTGCCATCGCGTCCTACCCCACATTCAACCTTGCGACCTACGGGCTGGACTTCAACTACCTGCGCGACGACGAAACCAAGCCCTTTTTGAACCGCGCACTGAACGGTACCTTTGCCCCCGGTTCGACTTTCAAGGTCGGCGTGGCTGTCGCGGCGCTGTCCGAAGGGGTGATCGAAAAAGACACCGTCATCGACGCACAGGGGAAATATATGTACTACGCCGCATCCGGCTTCACCCCGCGGTGCTGGCTCTATCTCATGAACGGAAACGTGCACGGTAAAATCAACGTCGTCGAAGCCATTCAGGAGTCGTGTAACTATTTCTTCTACGATGTGGGCAGACAGCTCACCATTGAAAAAATGAACGAATACGGGCGGCATTTCGGTCTGGGCGGACATACCGGCATCGAACTGCCCGAATCGGTCGGCATCCTCGCGGGTCCCGACTACAGAAACGACAACGGACTGGGCAAATGGAGTCCCGGCGATACCATTCAGGCGGCAATCGGACAGAGTGACAACCAGTTCACCCCTCTGCAGATCAGCTCGTACATTGCGACGATTCTCAACGGCGGCAAACGGTACAGCTGTCATATTCTCTCCGAGGTACGTGAGTTTGGCTCCGATACGCCTTCGTATAAGAAAACGCCCGTGATTGCCGATTCGTTCGACCTCGATCCCGACATTCTCGCAACGGTCAAGGAAGGCATGAAGGGCGTTATGGACAACGGTTCCGCGGCGTCCGTCTTCTCCGGCTACGAAATTTCCGTCGGGGGCAAAACGGGTACCGCGCAGGTTTCCGACAAAAAGTCCGACAACGGCATCATGACCGCGTTCGCGCCGTTTGAAGATCCCGAAATTGTCATCACCTGCGTGATCGAACAGGGCTCGGGCGGTACGGAAGCGGGATACTCCGTGCGCGATGTCTTTGATTACTATTTCAAGGTGGACGAAATCCGTGCCGCCAAAGCTGCAGCTGAAGCTGCTGCCGAAGCCGCTGCTGCTGCCGAAGCTGATGAAGGAGAAAACCATGCCGAAGATTGAACGGATTCTCGAAATCCTTGAAGAACGCTATCCCGATGCGCTGTGCTCGCTCGAATACGGCGGCGACCCGTTCCGTCTGCTGGTGGCGGCAAGACTGTCGGCACAGTGTACGGACGAGCGGGTGAATATCGTATGCGTACCGCTGTTTGAAAAATTCCCGGACGCGGAAGCAATGGCACGGGCGCGGGTGGAGGAAATCGAAGAAATCATCCGTCCGTGCGGGCTGTATCATACGAAAGCGGAAAGCATCTCCGCCATGTCGAAGATCATCACCGGGCAGTACGGCGGACGGGTGCCCGATACCATGGAAGAACTGCTCGCACTTCCCGGCGTGGGCAGAAAAATTGCGAATCTCATCCTCGGGGACGTGTTCGGAAAGCCGGGCATTGTCGCGGATACGCACTGCATCCGGATCAACGGACGCTTCGGTTTCTATCCGCAGACCATGAAAGACCCCGTGAAAGCGGAAAAAATCCTCGACGGGATCGTGCCGAAAACCGTGCAGGCGGACTACTGCCACCGCATGGTGCTGTTCGGACGCGACATCTGCACGGCGAGAAGCCCGAAGTGCGGAGAATGCCCGCTCCGGGAAGAGTGCGATATGGGACGTGCGGCAAAGGGGGAAGATGCATGATGCAGGATAAAAACCATATGATCATCCCCGAAGAAGTCCTTTTCGTCATCAGCCGGCTGGAGTCGTGCGGATACCATGCCTACTGTGTCGGCGGATGCGTGCGCGATCACCTCATGGGACGCACTCCCGGGGACTACGACGTAACCACCTCTGCCAAACCCGACGAAATGCTCCGGATTTTCTCCGACTGCCGGCTGGTTGAAACGGGACTGCAGCACGGTACCGTCACCATCGTGCGCGGCGGCATGAATATCGAAGTCACCACCTACCGCATCGACGGAACCTACGACGACGGTCGGCATCCCGATCACGTGACCTTCACCGACCGGCTGTCCGACGACCTCTGCCGCCGCGATTTTACCATCAATGCCATGGCGTACTCTCCCGAAAGGGGGATTGCGGACCTGTTCGGCGGGCAGAATGATCTGGAGCGGAAAATCATCCGCTGTGTCGGACGTGCCGAAGAACGCTTCTCCGAAGACGGACTGCGGATCATGCGCGCGCTGCGTTTTGCCGCTGTGCTCGATTTTGCACCGGATGAAGAATGCGCCGCCGCGGTCCGCACACTCGTGCACCTGCTCGACAGAATCTCCCGCGAACGCATTTATACCGAACTGACCAAACTGCTCGGCGGGATCGGCGCGGCGCGGATTCTGCGTGCATTTCCCGCGGTCATTGCCCATGTTCTCCCCGGCGTGACAGCGGAGGATGTGGAAAAAGCCGCAGACGCGATTGCGCGGGACGATGCGCTTTATGCCGCAGAACGCCGTGAAGCTGCGATGCGGTATGCGCTGCTGTTTGCACGGCTGTCCGATGCGGACGCAAAGAACGCCATGCAGTCGCTCAAACCCTCGAAAGC
>JAFQLN010000086.1 GCA_017414585.1 Clostridia bacterium
GAGGGCGAGGTGCTGGATAACAAGGTCTTCAACAACGTCCGGAAGCACGCGGCCGAAACCGTAGTCACGGTAAGAGTCGGGGCTGGAACCGGTGAGCTTGAGGATTTCAAGGTAGTCTTCGTTGACAGAGGACATGATATCAGAAACCTGACGGACAACGTCACCCATTTCACCGAGAGTGACTTCAAGCTTCAGAGTGTGAACACCGGGTTCAAGGTAGAACTGGAAGGTATCAGCGCCGTTGTTTGCAGCTTCAACCTGCCATTCGGTGTTGTAATTGAACTTCGCATAGTTTGCTTCTTCGAAAGGAATTTCATCGTCGATGTAAATCTTTCTGGAGGTGTACATACCGGGAAGTTCGTTCTGTCTGTAACGGAACACGATTTCGTAGAGGCCTGCGGTAGCTACTTCGAATTCGTATTCAACCCACTGACCGGGAGTTACCCATTTTTCGCTGCCGATCGTGTTGAGCATGATCTTTGCTGCATCCTGGGGTTCTGTGATAGGAGATTTACGGTCATAAATCGGATATACAGTGTAGTCGGATGTAGCCGAGGGAGTTTCCGCGTGAATGTGGATCGGGTCAGCCGAAGCTTCGGACTTGCCGCTCACGTATTCTTCGTAGGAGATGTTGTCTTCGTACGGATAAACGCGGATCTCGCTGACAACCATATCTTCGCGGACTGCTTCGAGAGAAAGGGTGTTGGTGCCCTTTTCAAAGTAGAACTCGAAGGGGTTTGCGTAGTAGGTGTTGGAGTCGATGAACTCGTAGGTCTTCCATTCGTGATCTACGTAGGAAGTCGGACGGAGTTCGTTGCCGTTGCCGTCGATTTCGAAACGAAGTTCGCCGGTTTCAGCATTTTCGGTGTAGTTGTTCCGCCAGGTCTTCTTCATAAGAAGGTATCTTGCTTCGGAACAGGGAACCAGACCGTTGATATAAAGGGTACGTTCGATCGAGTTGGTCTTGTCGGATACGGAGCAGTAGTCGATCGCTACCGCGTACATACCTTCCTTGGGAACTTCAAATTCCCAGGTAACCTTGCCTGCGTCGGGGATCATCAGAGCCTTTCCGCTTTTGCCCTGATAGTCGGATACGACTTCAACAGCTGCATCGGTTTCGTCAGCCTTGTAGTCGACAGCAGAGATTGTTACCGTGCTGGTACCTCTCGCCACGTCTGCGTATTTTTCCTTATACTCAGCGTAGGAGATGAATTTGAAGGATTCGCTGATTTCCTGAAGCGCCGTCTTCTCAGTTGTTTCGGTATCGGCCGCGGATATCAGCGACGGAAACGCACCGGAGCACATAAGAAGCGACAGCGCGAGGCACGTCAGCTTTTTGCATGTGGTTTTTCTCATATAACCTTCCTCCTGCTAATTTTTGAGCCGGACCGACCGCTGACCGACGGCGGCAGGCTCCACCCGATTCGGGGAATTTTATGTCCTCATGACAGCTTTAGACGCACAGTCACAATGGATTGCGAAGTGCGTCAAAGAGTCAAAAAAACATATATACGGAGACCGCGGAGGGGTTTTCCCCCGCAAAAATCTCCCGGGATGCGTAAAATATACACGAATCCCGATATTTATATGACATTATAATATCATAAGCGTACAAAAATGTCAAGCACGACGATGGAGCGCACGGGAACAATCTTCCGGCGAAAAAAGTCATCTTTCCAAACCGTTCCTGTGGAAAAACTTTGGATTTTCCTGTGGAAACCTGCTCCCCCTCTTTTTTGACGCATCCCCCGCCCACGATAAGTAAATATCTCTTACCTGCAATTGCTATTTTTTAAACTTTTTAACCCAAATTACGCATATTTTCTGCAACTATATTGTCTCAAATATGAATAAAGTGTAATCAAGTAATTTATACTTACCGCTACATATGTAATGCAGACAAGAGCTGAGTGATGTCCGGGTGACAGGCGAACATCGGTTTTTGTGCAAAGACCACAAAAAATGACCTCGTTTTTCTACACATAAGCACAATGCACAAATTTTCAGAAAATTAGGATTTTCAAGTCCAAAAACGGCAATTTCCCGCCGGAACACGTCAAAAACTCCCAAATTGCCCGCTGACCGGGCAGCCGCGCGTTTATCCGCGTGCCAGCTTCACACAGTCCCGCACGGTTCCGGCGATCCGTCCGGCGTCCTCTTCCGTGGTATACCGGCCGATGGAAATGCGGACCGAAGAGGTCCGGTATTCCTCCGGAACGCCCATCGCCGTAAGGACATGGGAAGGGGTATCGTCCCCCGCATGGCAGGCGGAACCGGTGGAGAGGCAGACGCCCCGCAGGTCGCAGAGCAGCATGAGGTTCTCCCCGTACGTTCCGGCAAACGCAATGTTCAGGATCCCCGGCATGGTTTCCCCGCCGCCGATCCGGACGCTGTCCGGGATCTCCAGCAGTTCCGAGGCGATGCGGTCACGCAGGGCGCGCACTCTGCGGTCGTCGTCCGCCCGGCGCTCCAGCACTTCCGCACAGGCCTCGCCGAACGCGGCAATGAGAGGTACCGGCAGAGTTCCGCTGCGCAGACCGCGTTCCTGTCCGCCGCCGTCATGGAACGGCGCGAACGTCCGCGCGATCTCCTTCCTTATATATAAAGCACCGATCCCTTTCGGCGCATGGAACTTGTGACCGGAAACGGAAAGCAGGTCGCACCCCAGTTCCCTCACGGACGGCATAACATGTCCGACGCCCTGAACGGCGTCGCAGTGGAACAGCGCACCCGCCGCATGGGCAGCGTCGGCCGCCGCACGCACGGGCTGGATCACGCCGGTCTCGTTGTTGGCGTACATCAGGGAAACGAGCGCGATGTCCGGAGTTTCCCGGAGGATACGAGCAATTCCGTCCGCGGAGACGCATCCGGCGGCATCCGGTTCCGCGATACAGACCCGCCCGGCGACCCGCCGGACGGTATTGCCGACCGCAGGATGTTCGATGGCAGAGGTGAGGATCCCGCGCCCCGCGGCCGAATGCACGGCATGGTTGTCCGACTCCGTACCACCGGAGGTGAAGTACACCTCATCGGGATCGCAGCCGAGCAGAGCGGCGGTCTGTTCCCGCGCCCGTTCGACGGCGGCGGCGGCCGTTCTGCCGGCGGAATGCGCGGACGACGGGTTTCCGAAGACCTCGCGCGACGTCCGGCAGAGGACCTCGTACACGCGCTCGGAGAGCGGCGCCGCAGCGGCATAATCGGCGTAGATCACAAAAACACTTCCTTTTTATTATAATGCATACACACCGCACTATTTTACACCAAAATGGAAAAAAGTGCAAGCACAAATTCCAAAAAAATCCGCATAAATCAGCAAAAATTCCGCCGCGGGTTCCACAGACCGCAGGTTCTCATGCCATTCCGTTAAAAAATTCACGAAATTCCCCCATCACTGTTGACAAAAATGCCCCCTTTCATATATAATAGTATAAACAAAACGGCGAGAATCGCCGAAAAAACGAAATTTCTGTAAAGGCAGGATACACTATGTATTACATTGGCGTAGACCTTGGCGGTACGAACATCGCCATCGGTATCGTAAACGAAGACTTCGAAATCGTAAAGAAGGGCAGCACCCCGACCAAGCCCGAACGCGGCGCAGACGCGATCGTAGAAGATATGGCGGCGCTCTCCCGCAAGCTCATCGCTGAAATGGGCATCACCATGGATGACATCGCATCCGCAGGCGTAGCAACCCCCGGTACCGCAAACAACGAAACCGGTGTTGTTGAATATGCAAACAACATCCCGTTCCTGCAGTACCCCCTCGCAGACAAGCTTTCCGCACTTCTCGACGGCAAGCCGGTCTACATTGAAAACGACGCAAACGCAGCGGCAAAGGCAGAAGCAATGGCGGGCGTTGCAAAGGGCGCACCCTACTCCGTAATGATTAC
>JAFQLN010000087.1 GCA_017414585.1 Clostridia bacterium
ACTGTACCAGCCGTAAGAGGCGGATCCGGCGGCTCCGGCCGACAGATCATGTTCCTGCAGCTTTGCTCTGTACTCATTCAGACGAAGATTCAATCCGTTGAGCTGTGCTGCAACAGCATTGATCTCCTGCTGTACATCTTCAACGGATGCAAGGATCTTTTTTTCTTCGGCTTCCAAAGACGCTTCGTTTTTCTGTCCGACTGCAAGCTCTGCGTCGAGGGAATGGATGCGGGCAGACAGTTCGGTGCGTACCGCATCCGCATCCCGCAGACCGGTTTCCATCAGTCGATACGTCTCACGGCGCTCCGCAAGCTGTGCTTCCAGCGCAGCAAGCTCCGTTTCAAGCATCTGACGCTCGTTTTCCGACGATTCAAGACTGTATTTTGCCGCATTGAGCTCCTGTTCCAGTGCGCGGAGAAGTGACTCGTCTGCAGAAATACGGGACTTCATGTTTTCGATTTCTGCCGTCAGGCGGGAAATCTCATTCGCTCGGCTTAAAATACCGTAGCTTTTATTCTGACTGCCGCCGGTCATGGCACCGCCGGCATTGATGACCTGACCGTCAAGCGTCACGATTCTGAATTTATAGCTGTTTTTGCGGGCAAGCGCAATCGCCGCATCAAGAGATTCGCACACAGCAGTACGTCCGAGCAAGCTTCTGAAAACACCGTCATAAATTGCATCATGGCGGACAAGCTGCGACAATATGCCCACAAAACCACGCTCACCGCGCAAGGCACGGTCATCGAGTTCGGTTCCTTTGACAGCGCTGATGGGCAAAAACGTCGCGCGGCCTGCATCGCGGCGTTTGAGCATTTCAATCGCTGCTTTTGCATCTTCTTCCCGATCACAGATAATATTCTGCATACCGGCACCGAGCGCTGTCTCTGCCGCAACCACATAGCGGTCATCGACCTGCAGAAGCTTCGACACGGGACCGTGAATGCCTCGCAGCGCATGATTTTCCGCATCCCGCATAACAAGCTTGACAGAACGGTTAAACCCTTCATAATCCCGTTCAAGATCCATCAGGATCTTCAGTCTGCTCGTATCTTCCCGCAGCTTCTGTGCCAATTCGTCATATCGTGCACGAGCGGTGTCATATTTTTTCTGTCTGGACTCGATTTTCAGTCGATATCCGTTTGCAATATTCAAAAGACTGTTCTTTGCCTGCTGTTTCTCTTCGAGAAAGACTTCCATGGCATCGAGCTTTTCCTTTGCTTCATCCAGGTTTTTGCGGTCGGCAGCATCCTTTCTGCCGACATCTGCAAGCTGTTGGGCAAGAGCAGCGCGGGATGCGGTCACAGATGACAAGCCGATACGGCATTCGCCCAGTTTGAGCTGCAGTGCCGTTGCATTGTCCCGGAGTGCATATAATCTGCCATTCTTCTCCGACAGCACCACCGACAAATCGGTACTTTGACGCTCCGTCTCCGCAATTTCCTGCCGCAGCGAAGCAGCTTCCTCTTCCAGTATTTTGACTGCGCGTTCCTTTTCTTCAATCGTTTGAAGGATTACATTTTTTCTCTGTTCATAATCGGCAGCTTCTTCACGCAAACGATCCATTTCACGGACATTTCGGTCAATTTCTGCTTTTTTGAGGGAGATAAGCGATGTAACTGATGCCTTTTCCGCTTCTTTCTCACGGATTTCGGCTCGCAATTCATCCTGCTTACGGTCGATGGAGATGATTTCTTCCGTCAGGCGTTCATTTGTTTCGTACGTGCTGTCGATCTGCTGCTTACATTCCTGCGCAGCATACGCCGCAATATTACGATCGCCGGACAGTCGGTCAAGCTCACTCTTAAGCGCATCCAGCCTGAGCATCCAAAGACTGATTTCAAGACCTTTCAGCTCACCATACAGCGTGTTGTACTTCTTTTCTTTTTCAGCCTTCACACGCATCGGTTCCAGCTGTTCTTCCAGTGTCTGA
>JAFQLN010000088.1 GCA_017414585.1 Clostridia bacterium
AAGGTGCAAGAGACTATCTGGTGCCCAGCCGTGTGCATCCCGGGAAGTTCTATGCTCTGCCCCAGTCTCCCCAGCTGTACAAGCAGCTTCTGATGTACTCCGGTTTTGACCGCTACATCCAGATCGCCCGCTGCTACCGTGACGAAGACCTCCGTGCAGACCGTCAGCCCGAATTCACCCAGATCGACCTTGAAATGTCCTTCGCAGATGAAGAAGACATCATCGCAATGAACGAAGGCTACCTCAAGACCGTCTTTGAAAAGTTCATGCATCAGAACCTCGAAACACCTTTCCCGCGCATGACATGGAAGGAAGCTATGAACCGCTACGGCTCCGATAAGCCCGATACCCGCTTTGGCATGGAACTGTGCGACATCTCCGACCTCGTCAAGGATTCCGGGTTCTCCGTATTCGCAGGCGCAGTTGCTGACGGCGGTTCCGTTCGCGGCATCACCGTGGAAGGCGGCGCAAAGATGACCCGTAAGGAAATCGACTCCCTCACCGAATTCGTGAAGACTTACGGTGCAAAGGGTCTGGCATGGTACAAGAATACCGCCGGCGCACCCACTTCTTCCTTTGCAAAATTCATGACCGAAGAAGAAATCGCGGCAATCCTTGACAAGATGAACGTGAAGGAAGGCGACCTTGCCCTCATCGTTGCCGCTAAGAATAAAGTGGTTTACGACTCCCTCGGCGCACTCCGCTGTGAAGTTGCCAAGAGACTTGACCTTATTGATAAGTCGAAGTTCAATTTCCTGTGGGTAACCGAATTCCCGCTGTTTGAATACTCCGAAGAAGACGGACGCTTCTACGCAATGCACCACCCCTTTACCATGCCCATGGAAGAAGACCTCGGTATGCTTGAATCCGATCCCGGTGCAGTCCGCGCAAGAGCGTATGACTGTGTTCTCAACGGTACCGAACTCGGCGGCGGCTCCATCCGTATCCATACGACCGAACTGCAGACGAGAATGTTCTCCGTTCTCGGCATCGGCGAAGAAGAAGCGGAAGAAAAGTTCGGCTTCCTTCTCGAAGCGTTCAAGTACGGCGTTCCTCCGCACGGCGGTCTTGCATTCGGTCTGGACCGTGTCGTAACGCTCCTGCTCGGTCTGGAAGATATCCGTGACGTGATTGCTTTCCCGAAGGTACAGAACGCATCCGAACTGCTTTCCAAGTGCCCCGCAGCGGCTGATCCGAACGCACTGGCAGAACTCGGCATCGCCGTTGTTGCACAGGCGGATGAAGAATAAGAAGAAACACAAAGATCATTTTCTGAAAGGAGACCTCCCATGCCGCTGTTCCGATCCAAAGCCGCGCGTGAACTCGATGCCATCATCGCAGAACTGCAGGCGAATCTTGAAAACAACTACAAAGATACCGCACACGCCGCACGGGAAAAGCTCGGAAGAAGGCTGGAGGAACTCCGTTCGGAAGGAAAAATCAGCGAAAAGCTCTATAAAAAGTATTTTGTGATCTATCACGAATACTCGGTGAAAATGACCGGTTACAGGCATTGACGATCATCAAGGAGGTATACATGATGAAGACGCTGCAAATGTGGGATAAGATTCCCGCGCTTGACGGAGAAGCTCCCGTCCTCGAATATTATCCGGCTGAGAACAAAAAGACCGATGCCGCTGTTGTAATCTTCCCCGGCGGAGGTTATGCACACCGCGCCAAGCATGAAGGGGAGGGCTACGCGCTCTTCCTCAACTCCATCGGCATGGATGCGTTTGTCTGTGAGTACCGTGTGTCCCCGTACCGTTTTCCCGTTCCGCTTCTCGATGCACGACGTGCAGTTCGTTATGTCCGTGCCAATGCGGAAGTATTCGGTCTTTCTCCCGAAAAAATTGCGGTGATGGGTTCTTCGGCGGGGGGGCATCTGGCGGCACTTGTGTCCACCTATACCGATCCGATCGAATACGAAACCGATGATGCCGTTGACGCGCTGTCCCCGATTCCGAACGCGACCATTCTCTGCTATCCCGTCTGTCATCAGCCCGACGAAAGCAAGGTTGCTCACGTCGGCAGTTACCTCAATCTCATGGGTGAGGACAAAGAGTACGCAAAGGTATCCCCCGATCTGCTCGTCAGCGATACAACGCCCACCGCATTTATCTGGCACACTTCCGATGATGCGGGGGTAAATGTAATCAACAGCTATCTCTATGCATCCGCGCTCCGCAGACATAACATTTCCCACGAAATGCATATCTTCCCGAAGGGACCCCACGGTCTCGGACTGGCGGAAAAACTGCCCCATGTCGCACAGTGGGCGCCGCTGATGAAAAACTGGTTTGCCGAAATCGGCTGGCTGATAAAAGAATAATCCGTATCTGTGATCCGTACATTTCCGTGCGGGTCACTTTTTTTGCACGGTTCGTTCATTTGTGAAATACTCCGTGATTAGGGGACAGAAAAAACTGTCTGAAATGACATTGTATTTTCTCTTTTCCCGTGCTATAATCATATACTGGTAGTTTTTGTGATTGAGTATTACTAAAGAAAGTGCAGCAGGAAAAATATGTCTGGAACAAAACAAAATGCAATAACCGAAGGACCTCTTACCGGCCGGATTCTCAAGTTCATCATCCCGCTTCTGCTGACGGGCATTCTTCAGCTTCTTTATAATGCCGCAGACAGTGTGATTGTCGGACACTGGGACGGAGCAAGCGCACTTGCAGCGGTCAGTTCGGTCGGCGCGCTCGTCAATCTGCTGCTGAATGTATTCATGGGACTTGCCGTCGGTACTGCCGTTGCTGTGGCGCATGACTATGGGGCGAAGGATTACGAAGGGGTGCGCAAGACCGTACATACTTCCTATCTCGTTGCCATCATCGGCGGTGTGATCGTCGGGGTTATCGGCGTGGTATTTTCCCGCACCTTCCTGATCTGGATGGGTTCACCGGAGGATGTTCTTCCGCTCTCGACCGTGTATCTGATGATCTATTTTGCAGGCACACCTGCCAATATGATCTATAACTTCGGCGCATCAATCCTTCGTTCGGTCGGCGATACGAAAAGACCGCTGTATTTTCTGACTTTATCCGGACTTGTGAATGTTCTTCTGAACATTTTGTTTGTGGTGGTTTTTCAAATAGGCGTTGCGGGTGTTGCTCTGGCTACCGTCATTTCGCAGGTAATGTCTGCGGTGATGATCGTCGTGCATCAGATGCGGCAGACCGACTGTATCAGACTGGAAATCCGGGAACTGAAGCTCCATGTGGATAAACTCAAAAAAATCGTCACGGTCGGACTGCCTGCCGGATTTCAGGGCGCGGTTTTCTCGATTTCCAATGTTGTGATTCAGTCGTCCATCAACTCATTCGGTTCGACAGTCATGGCGGCAAACGGCGCGGCAGGTTCTTTGGAAGGATTTACCTATACAGCGATGAACTCCGTGTATCAGGCGGCACTTACCTTTGTCGGACAGAATATGGGTGCCAGACGGTACGACCGGATTAACCGCGTGGTTTTCACCTGTCTTGCCATCGTCATTGTCATCGGACTTCTCTTCGGCGTGTCCACGTATGTGTTTGCCGAACCTTTGCTCGGCATCTATCTGCCCGAGGATCCCGACGCGATCCCCTACGGCATCACGAGACTGCTCTATGTCGCAGCTCCGTATTTCCTCTGCGGATGCATGGAAGTGATGGTCGGCGGACAGCGCGGGATGGGTATGTCCGTTACACCGATGGTGACATCCCTGCTCGGGTCCTGTGTTTTGCGTATTGTTTGGATCCACACGATTTTTGCGGCGCATCACACACTGGTCATGCTTTATATATCGTATCCGATTTCCTGGCTGATCACTTTTTCCGTCCATACATTCTTCTATTTCCGAAAGCTGCATTCCGTCAAAAGGAATGCACTGGCTGCCGGATGGACGCCCGAAAAAGTCTGACAGCGGATTCCTGTATCAGAACAGTCCTGCCCTGCTCAGTCCTGCGGCGGGACTTTTTCTGTCAGCAGGAACACCGGACAACAAAAAAATCAAAAATTTCTGCAATCTGCCGCAACCGCAGGCGTGTTTCTGCGGCTATTATATAGAGAAAGACAATGCGGAAAGGAGATTCTCTCATGGATGACGAGAAAATTATCGAACTCTACTGGGCTCGCAAGGAAGATGCACTGGCTGAAACCGACCGGAAATACGGCGCGTACCTGAACACAGTTGCCGGACATATTCTCGATAACTGTCAGGACAGCGAAGAATGCGTCAGCGATGCCTATATGCGCGCGTGGAATGCCATGCCGCCGCACAAACCTGCCGTACTGCGTGCATTTCTCGCAAAAATCACACGGGAGTGCGCGATAGACTGTTTTCGCCGCAAGTCTGCAAAAAGACGGAAGCGAACGGAGTACGACTGCTCGCTCGATGAACTGGGCGATATTCTGTCGGACAGTACCTCGCCCGAAAAGGTGCTGGAAAGCAGGCGGCTTACCGAAGTGATCGAGGCTTTTCTCGCAGAACAGACGGCGGATCACCGCAGAATCTTTCTCTGCCGCTATTATTTTATAGACCCCGTACGGGATATTGCTGTATTTTTCGGCTGTTCGGAATCGAAAATCAAAAGTATTTTATACCGGATGCGGCAGAATCTCCGGGAATATCTTATTAAGGAGGACTTTGACCTGTGAAAAAAGAAACATTTAGTGATGCACTCGGACAGGTGAACGAAAACATGGTTGCGGAGGCAGATGCTGTCCGCAGAACCGTCAGAAAGAAACGCTTCCGTCTTGCAGGAATCATATCGGCAGCAGCTTCGATCGGGATTATCATCATAGGAGGTTATATGCTTAATCAAATGCCGACGGAAACCGCAGCACAGACCGAACAGCTCGCACAGGCACAGTACCCGTATGTGGAACCGTACCCTGTGGATCAGTCTGCAGAGGATTTCGGCGAACAGCGCAGAAAATGGTCGGAAAGCCGGAGCACTCTGATTCCCGCACCCGGCTATTCGGATGGTCTGGAAGGATTTTTCAAAAAAACCGTCGGGGAATTTCTCGCAGATCCGGAAGGAGAAAACCGCGTGTACTCTCCGCTCAGCTTGTATATGGCACTTGCCATGGCTGCGGAAACAGCGGACGGCGAGAGCAGGGAACAGATCCTTTCGCTCATCGGTCAGGAGGATATCGAATCCCTCCGCGCACAGGCGAAGAATATCTGGCTTGCCAATTACGCAAACGACGGAGCAACCACGTCGATTATGGCGAATTCGCTCTGGTTTGACAACGGTTTTTCCTATGTCGAAGACACAGTCGGCACGATTGCCGAAAACTACTATGCCAGCGTATTTACGGGCGAGATGGGATCGGACTCCATGGATCAGGCAATTCACGCATGGCTGAACGAGCAGACCGGCGGTCTTCTCGAAGAGCAGGTACAGAATCTGGAAACGGATCCGTCCATGCTGATGGCGCTGTTTTCCACTGTGTACTACCGTGCAAAATGGAAAGCGGTATTCGATCCCACGAACAACGAAATGCTTCCGTTCCATACTCCGTCCGGCGACACCGAGGAGGAATTCATGTATCTGCGCACCAGAGGCAATTATTACTGGAGTGAGAATTTCTCTGCTGTGACGCTGCAGCTGGAAAACAGCGGTGCCATGTGGCTGGTGCTGCCCGATGAAGGCGTTTCTACGGACGATCTGCTCGCTGACGATAAACTGTATGAGCTTGTCTATTCGGGAAAAATGTATATTTCCGAAGAAGACTGGCCGGACCAGAAGAATGTCAAAATCAATCTGCGGATGCCGAAATTTGACGTGGTTTCCGATTTCGGTCTCACGGAAGGTCTGAAGAAGCTGGGCGTAACCGATATTTTCACCGCCGGCAAAGCGGATCTCACACCTCTGGTAGGCGAAGACAGCAGAAATTCCCCGGCATATTCGGCAGCCAAGCAGGCGGCTCGTGTGACAGTCGATGAAGAAGGCGTAACGGCAGCGGCATATACCGCAATGCTTTTTGCAACATCTGCCATGCCCCCGAAGGACGAAGTAGATTTTACTTTGGACAGACCGTTTATTTTTGCACTCTCCCACGCGGACGGACTTACACTCTTCACCGGTGTGGTCAGCGAGCCGTAAGTGTGCTCGCAGTTCGGGATAATCCTTTGAACAGGTTACAGACAGTTTATCCATCTGTCTGTCGGAGAAAGGTGCGCGACAGGGCAACAGCATTTACTTTATGATATTTCATCAGGCTGAACGAAAGCTACAGCAAAGGCTCGCCCTCCGGGAGAGCTGTCAGCTTTGCTGACTGAGAGGGGGTAAAAACTGCAAATTTGCTGACTGAGAGGGGGCACAAACTGCAGATTTGCTCTATTGCCCTCTCCGACACTTCGTGCCACCTCTCCCAAAGGGCGAGGCTTTTGTTCAAAACGCTTCTTTGTATGATACCAATGCGGATTCATATTCGCATTTAAAGTAAATGCTGTTGCCGTGAGGTGCGCGAACTTGCGATTGACAGACAGGAAAAAATGCAGTATAATGGACACAGATTTCGCAGAAAAGAGGAAATGATCCATGAAGCAATATCAGGCTGCCGTATTTGATCTTGACGGAACACTGCTCGATACACTTGACGACCTTCATGCAGCTGTCAATCATACCATGAGGTATTTCGGTTATCCGGAGAGAACACGGGAGGAAGTGCGCAGTTTTGTCGGCAACGGTGTGGACAGGCTGATCGAGCTGTCCGTTCCGGGCGGTGCACAGGATGAAAACTTCCGTGCAGCGATAACGGAATACAGAAACTATTACAACGCACATTCCGAAGTGCTCACAAAGCCCTATGACGGTATACCGGCACTGATCGAACGCCTGCAGGCTGACAAAATCCCAATTGCCGTAGCGTCCAACAAGCCGCACAAAGCGACAACGGATCTCTGTGCAAAAATGTTTCCGACCGTTTCTGCTGTCTGCGGAGAACAGGAAAAGGAAGGCATCCGCAGAAAACCGCATCCGGACATGGTTCTGCATATGACGGAGCTGCTGGGATACAAACCCGAAGAATGTGTGTATATCGGCGATTCCGAAGTGGATTTGCTGACTGCGAAAAATGCCGGCATGGACTGCATCTCGGTTCTATGGGGATTCCGTGACCGCCAGTGTCTTGAAGAAGCGGGCGGGACTGTTTTTGCTGAAACACCGGAAGAACTTTACCGGATGATCCGCGGATAACGGAGTTTCGGAGGAGCGGTGAAAGATGTGAATACACCGTGGAAACTTTGTTAAATAAGCGCAGAATGTCGAAATATGGTTTACAAAGCCCAAAAATAATGTTATAATAATACCGGGTATGCCCCTTTGTTCTGATGGGGAATATCCGGTATTTCACTCTGTTTCCGAAAGGCACTTTGAATGGTTTTTTCCAACCTTTTCTTTCTATATATATTCATGCCTGCGCTTTTGCTCGCATACTTTAATCTGAAAAGCGATGGATGGCGGCGCGGCGTGCTGATCGCCTTTTCGCTGTTCTTCTACGCATGGGGCGAGCCGATTTATGTTTTTCTGATGATCGGCATGGTGCTGATGGATTTCTGCTTCGGTCTGCTGATCAATCGGACAAGGCGGATCGGATGGCGGCGTTTCTGGCTGATTCTGGCGATTGCCATAAATCTGGGGATTCTATGTCTGTTCAAATATCTCGGTTTCTTCACTGAAACTGTAAACACCGTTTTCAATATCACAATCCCCACGCTGTCTCTGACCATGCCCATCGGCATAAGCTTTTTCACTTTTCAGACGATGTCGTATGTGATCGACGTTTACCGCGAAGATACCGATGTGCAGAAATCGTTCTTCAAGCTCCTGTTGTACGTTTCCTTCTTTCCGCAGCTGATTGCAGGTCCGATTGTCCGCTATAAGGATATCGAAGCGCAGCTTGACAACCGGCAGGTGACGGTGGAAAAGTTCAGCGACGGTCTGTTCCGTTTTTCCGTGGGCCTTGCGAAGAAAGTCCTGATCGCGGACTGCTGTGCGGCGGTAATTACATCTTTCTACAGCCTTTCCGATATCACGCTTCTTGCACGGTGGGGCGGAGCGGTGTTTTTCACTCTGCAGCTGTACTTTGACTTCTCCGGGTATTCCGACATGGCTATCGGACTCGGACGGATGTTCGGATTTGCATTCATGGAGAACTTCAACTACCCGCTCATCTCCCGCAGTGCGACGGAATTCTGGCGCAGATGGCATATTTCCCTCGGAACATTCTTCCGTGACTACGTATATATCCCCCTCGGCGGCAACCGGCACGATCAGCAGAGAAATATCATGGTCGTGTGGTTCCTGACCGGTATGTGGCACGGCGCATCGTGGAATTTCATGCTCTGGGGCATCTATTACGCTATTCTCCTTCTTTGGGAAAAGAGCGTGCTGCTGAAAGTCTTCGAGAAGATGCCGAAGGTGATTTCCTTTGTTGTCACACATTTCTACACCGTTTTCATCACCGTATTCGGCTTCGCGATTTTCTACTTTGACAAGGATCTTATAAAAAATCTCGGTTATCTGTTCGGCGTCGGCTGTACGGGACTGACAGACCTCTACACCAATTCCGTCTTCATGGAGAATGTGATTCTTCTGGCGGCTGCGGTATTCTTCTCGATTCCCCTGATTCCGACTGTCTGGAAAGCATTAAAAGAAAAGAATCTCATCCCGTATACGGCGGAACGGATTCTGAAAACCGTCGTTCTGGTTGTCTTCATTGCAGCCGCGACAATCCGTCTGGTCGGCAACAGCTATACGGCGTTCCTCTATTTCCGCTTCTGACAGAACCTGAATAACAGAAAGGCAAATCACTTGAAACAAAAAATCGTTGATATCGTATGTCTTTGCTTGGTCGGAGCTGTATTCGGCAGCGTGGTGCTGCTTAACCTCATACAGCCGAATAGACCGACAGAGTCCGAACTGGAACAGCGAAAACTCGCAGAAATGCCGGCGTTTACGCTTTCCTCCCTTGCGGATGGCAGTTATTTTGCCGGTGTGTCCGCATTTATTTCCGATACCTTTCTTTTCCGCGATCAGCTGATGGATGTATCCAAAAAGATGGATACACTCCGCGGTGTGGATTACCAGATCGGCGGGGAAGACAATTTCGTTCTGCTGGATGCTTCATCCGGCAATCAGCAACAGGAAGATACGGAGCTGCGTGATAAACTCGCACAGGCACTGGAAAATCTCCAGAAGGAAAATCAGCAGACACCCGGAAATGATCCTTCCGATGATACAGCGTCCGGTATCATCGTCGGTGGTATGCTGGAGGATGAACCGCAAACCGATTCCGAGGAAAGTCCCGGTATGATCATACTTCCGGAAGAAGATATGCCCGAAGATCCGTGGGCTGCATACGAAACGGACGAACCCGCTGTAGTGCCGCCGGACGATCCCGTGACGGAAGAATCCGCAGAGACAGATGTACCGGAAACTTCCGAACAGCCTGACGAACCTGTACAGCCCGAACAGAACGCGGTTACATCCCTGAAGCTGTCCCGTGAAAAGCTGAAACTGACCGTCGGCAGCGGCGCGGTTGTGTATGCGACCGTTGATACGACACTGGAAGAAACTGTCAATGTGCGCTGGTCCGTATCAGACAAGAATATTGCTTCGATTGCCATGAATCCCCAGGGCGGCATCGACGTCAAAGGGATTATGCCCGGTACCTGTACGCTGACCTGTTCGTATCAGGATCAGTTCAAGGAAACCTGTGAAATCACCGTTACAGAAATTATCACGACCGGCAATACCGGAGCCAATGTGCAGGCGGACTTTTTAACCGGCGGTATGTTTATTTACGGCGATGCGGTTTATACGCAGGGCTTCTACAGTGAAAGCACTTCCAAGTCCTACGCGCAGACAGCCCTGTATTATAAGCAGCTTTTCGGTGAAAACGTCAATGTGAGCGTTGTGATTGCTCCTGTGTCCGCGATTGCTCTGGAAGGTACTGACATCCAGCAGAAACTGAAAATTCAGGATCAGCGTGCGGTACTTGACAAAATGGAACAGTGGATGGACGACAGCGTCAATTTCGTGGATGTCTACTCCGAAATGTACGATCACCGCAGTGAATACCTCTATTTCAAGAGTGACCACCACTGGAACCAGCGCGGCGCTTATTATGCTTACAGCGCGTTTGCGAAATCCATCGGTCTGGAACCCACGCCCCTTGATGAATTCGATTACGAAATCCGGAATGAAACGTATTACGGAAGTTTGTATTCCCTCACGCGCGACGAACGTGTCAAGAATTTCGTCGATACGGTAGAAGTGTTCAAATCCCGAAAGCCGCATACGATGACGCTGACTACGATCAACGGTTCCACCATCAACACAAACAACTCTATTGTTGCGTCGCATAAGACCTATCTGACCTTTATTTCCGGCGACAATCCGTATACGGTTATCAATGTACCCGAAAATCCGCAGGACAAAAATGTACTCGTCCTCAAGGACTCCTTCGGCAATGCATTCGTGCCGTATCTCTGCGAACATTTCGGCAACATCATCGTCGTGGATGTCCGCCATACCTCGATGAATGTCTATGAACATCTGAAGGACTACGGTTTGACGGATATCGTTTTCATGAACAATATTCAGGCGGCGAACACGGCAAGCTGGCCGTCCATGTATCTTTCTGCGGTGGGTGTTCATTGATGAAGAAAAACAAGCAGAAAGAGAATCTGCATGAAGGACACCGCCAGCGAATGCTCAACCGGGTGCGGGAACGAGGAATGGATGGGCTGTATCCGCACGAAGTGTTGGAAGTACTGCTGTTCCGTATTCTGCCCCGCGTCAATACGAATCCGCACGGTCATCGGCTGATCAATGCTTTCGGTTCTCTCAAAAATGTGCTGGAAGCAAGTCCGGGTGAACTGGAGCGGGTGGAGGGAATCGGACCGGCAAGCGCAGCTTTTATCGCAGAAACCCGTCCGACTGTTTCGCAGATGATTCTGGAACAGTATACCGGTGCGAATGATCTCACCCTGCTGGATTTTGCCATCCTGACCGACTGGTTCATGCGGGATGAAAAACAACCTGTGGGCATTCTTCTCATGGAAGGGGACGGAACCTTTTTGGATTTCACCAGCCTGCCGCTTGTCAGGAATGAGATGGGAGAACTGCTGCTTTCTTCCATGTTCGCATCTCTTCCGTATGATCTGACCAACCTTGAATTCTGTCTGTTTGTCCGTCCGGCGCAGGCGTTTTCGGAGGACGATATTGCGGCAATCCGCCGGTATACCTTTGCAAAGAGCTTTATTTTGCAGGAAATATATGTGATGCAGAAGAGAAAGCCCTGTCCGGTTCTGTATCCGGAACGGGAACAACCAGATGCATCCGTAAATAGATACTAAAAAGGAGAATCGTTATGAAACTCGGTATTATCAACGGTTGGGATGAAGGCAGCTTCAAATATGTTGCTGACCTCGGACTCCACGCAGTCGAATTCTGCTGCAACCATAATTACGACAGTATGGAAGTGGCAGGACACATTGACGAAATCAAGGCGAGAATGGAAAAGTACGATGTACAGGTCGGTTCCATCGGACGCTGGGGGCAGGTTCGCATCGACGAAAACGGGGAAGTGATCCCGTCAGCTCTGCAGCATGACAAAAACCTGATCGACGCGGCATCCGCTCTCGGCTGTCCTGTATTCAATACCGGATGTAACTGGACGGGAGGGAAAACCTTTGAAGAAAACTGCGAAATTGCCATTGCGTATTTTGGAACGCTGATTGAGTATGCAAAGGGCAAGAATGTTAAAATTGCTGTATACAATTGTAGCTGGGCGAACTTCGTTGTCACCGAAAAGGAATGGGAAGTCGTGCTTGGCGCACTGCCCGAACTCGGACTGAAATACGATACCTCCCACTGTCTCGGCAGAGGCGGTGACTACCTGCATGAAATGTGCGCGTGGGGACACAGAATTTACCACTTCCACGTCAAAGGCTCCATGTACGTGGACGGAAAGCACTACGATGACCCGCCGGCAGGACTGGATCAGGTCAACTGGGGGGCTGTCATGAACGCACTGTACACCAAGGGCTACAACGGTATGCTTTCGATCGAACCGCATTCCGGAAACTGGATGGGTGTGCGCGGTCAGTGGGGCGTGGAATTCACCATCCGCTTCATCACGCCGTACATCATGCCTGAGGACTACACTTACGACGGAAGTCCGTATATGCCGTAAAACTGCATAAAGACAGCACCTTTCGCATCAGCTGTGATACGGAAGGTGCTTTTTCTTTGTTATTTTCTGATTTTTGCTGCTATATTCCGGATTTCTCCGCGGAGAATGCTGCTTTCGTCATTATCATTTATTCTTTGTTTTTTACACATTCGGCAATGGGTTTGGCGAGAATAGCTCCGACAGTTTTCAGCGATGCAAAGAGCGCACTTCCTCCGTATCCGGCTCCGGGATATGGTTGACGAGCAGGCAGTCCGTC
>JAFQLN010000089.1 GCA_017414585.1 Clostridia bacterium
CCGTAGATCGCAAGGGGATACGAACCGAATTCTCGTCCGCCGTCGGTGAAAATGTTCATGAATTCGAGCCCTTCCGTAGAGAAAAAGCAGATAGCCGCATAGATCACGAACAGTCCGGAGAATTCCAGCACGCCGCCGATGATCATCAGAACAAGCGTGAGGATTTTGTCCCAGGTCCAGACAACGGCACACCGCGGAATAACATAGGCGAACATGATGCACGCCTGCAGAAAGCGTCCGAGACGGGAAAATTCGGTCTGCGAAGCGATGACCTGAAAGACGAGGGATCGCGGACGAACCATCATGCGGTCGAACTGCCCGTTGCCGAGGACGGATGCGAAGCGGTCGAATCCGCGGAAAAAACATTCGGCAACGGAAAACGACATCAGCACCGTAGCAAAGCAGAGAAGCACATCTTCATATGTGAATCCCGCAACGGAATGAAAGCGTGCAAGAAGAAAATGCACCGCAAGAAAGAACGAAAACGATCCGAGAAGCTGGCTGAGGGAAGCGAGAATAAACGACATCTTGTGCTGCATACAGCTCCGCAGATGAATGGATAAAAAGTGCAGATACAGTTTCATGTCAGCCTCCCTGTGATACGGTATGTCTGAGTGATGCGGACATCCACAGTTTTCCGATGACGGTGAGAATCACGCACCACAGAATCTGCAGAAGAACAAAACGGATCATTTCCGCTCCCGCTATGCTGCCGCTGTAAATACGGAACGGCAGATTTTCCATGGCGCCGAACGGGGAATATTCCACAAAAGTCCGCAGAGCCTGGGGCATGAAGAGAACGGGCAGATACCCGCCGGAGAGAAAATCGGCTAAAGTTCCCGCTGCCATGCGGATTCCCTGTGAATGGATTGTGTGAAAACAGGAGATATAGACGAGCATCGTAAATGCACAGACACAGTAGCACGCGAGCACAAGCGTGAGCAGGAAAAAGACTGCCTGAACAGGTGTCGGCGGGAGAGTGAGTCCGTAAGGGACGGGCAGGAAAGCGGCGACGAGCAGGATGGGCATACACCGAAGAGCCGCGCGGGAAACACGGGTTGACATAGTCCGCGCCATCCAGAACCAGTAAAGATCCACGGGACGCGCCAGTTCGTAGGCGATGCTGCCGCTGGAGATTGTGTCGAGCAGTTCATTGTCGTACGTCCACGAATTCATCATGGCGAGAAATGCCTGCCGGAGCCATATGTACGCGGACAGCGCCTGAAAATCCATCGGAAATACAGCGGGATTGGTTTCGTACAGTGCTTTGAACAGGAGAATATTGAGAAAGCCCCACGCGAACTGCGTCGAAATTCCGGCAGCCGCTGCCGCACGGTACTGCAGTCCTCCGATGAAGCGCATCCTGAAGTACGAAAGATATTTTCTGCAGGGTAGAATGGCTTTGTTCATATCGCAAACTCCCTGTACAGAGATACCACAAGCTCTTCGGCAGTCGTTCCTTCTACGGACAGGTCGGTCAGCTCCAGATGCCGGGACAGTTCTGCAATGGCGGCGGAGATGCTGATGATCTCTGTGTCCACGGTGAAAACAGCGTGACCGGAACTGCGGCTGGTTTCCGTTATACCGGGAAGGACCGGAATGCTCCCGCCGGAGAAGGAAATATGCAGTGTGCGCCGGGAGGACTTTTTCGTTTTCAGTTCGGACAGCGCACCGTCGAGGAGAATCTTTCCGCTGCCGATGAGCAGAATCCGTTCGGTCAGTGCTTCGATGTCCTGCATATCGTGCGTGGTGAGAATGACCGTGGTTCTACGGTCGGCGTTGATTTTTTTGATGAATTCACGCACAGCGATTTTCGATACCGCATCGAGTCCGATGGTCGGTTCGTCCAGAAAAAGAATGGATGGTCTGTGCAGAAGGGAAGCCGCAATTTCGCAGCGCATCCGCTGTCCGAGAGAAAGTTGGCGCGCCGGTGTGCGGATGATGCTTGAAAGATCGAGCAGGTTGACCAGTTCCTCAAGGGAATCCTTGTAGACTGCGGGATCCATTCTGTAAATATCTTTGAGCAGGGTGAACGAGTCAATGACCGGAACTTCCCACCAGAGCTGAGAACGCTGACCGAAGACAACGCCGATATGCCCGACGTGTTCCGCACGGTTTTTCCACGGAACCAGTCCGTTGATGACGCAAGAACCGGAATCCGGAGTCAGAATACCGCTCATAACTTTGATTGTACTGCTTTTTCCGGCGCCGTTGGGACCTATGTAGCCGACCATCTCGCCGTCGCCGATTCGGAAAGATATGTCGTCAAGGGCATGGATGATTTCGTATTCCCTCTTGAACAGCGCACGCACGGCTTCACCGAGTCCTGCATTTCGCCGCGCTACCTTGAAGCTCTTTCTGATGTGGCTGAGTTCTATCATACCGCGTATCACCTCTTATTCTGTAGAAAATTGTGAAAGGGTAATAATTATACAATAAATCGGTTCATTTGTCAATAAATAATGAAAAAAACATGAAAATAACGCCGTGTGATTGACGTTTTCGGAAGAATATGCTATATTATAGACATATCAATAAACTGCGGAGGCTAACAATGAAATCAAGACGGATTTTGCTTTTTTTGATTCTTGCGGTATCTGCGCTTTTGCTGACATCCTGTTCGGCTGACTGGGGCGAAGAGGTGGTGTATGTGCGGCTTTCAAACGGTGATAGCACCATGGACTGGATTGTTGACAAAAACGGGGATCTCATGAAGCCTGCTGCCGACTTAGGAGGCGAGGAATTTGATTTTTCGGGATGCAAAACGGGTGATGTGATCCGCATGGAAATCTATCTGATTCAGGAGATCTTCCCGGCAAATGTGGTTTACAAGCGCTGCGAAGCCACCGGCAGGACTGCGGAAGTGAAGATGAAGGACGAATATCGCAGCTGGCTTGCAGAGAACGAAATGTACGAAGGTGTCTGGACGATCGCTGAATAGTAAATGAAGCCGAACGATGGATCGAAAAATCCGCCGTTCGGCTTCTGTTATGTTCGGATGATATAATCTGCGCGGTCTCTGATGGCGAAAGCATCGCTGTATTTCTGTTCCATGGGAATCCAGCGGGAGACGAACATTCTGAGCATTTCTTCGCCGTTTCTCTCAAGAATGCGGCGTTTTTGTTCGTCGGGTGAGCATTCCGTGTAAATCCGGAAACCGTTCACAGGCGTCTTTCCGTCTTCAAAATACGGATGACAGGAATAGGAGCCTTCGATGATGGTCAGCGGTTTTTTCGGCAGTGTGACGGTAGAGGTAATCTTCATTTTTGAGCAGTCGAAAACGCCGTAAGTGAGACTTTCATCATAGAGATGGTCGGTCACTTCATCGCGGAAGCGTTCGTAGTCCACATTTCCGCCGGGTTCGGAGAGACGTTCGGGTGTGCGCTTGTCCGGCGGCAGGAAGAAGTCGTCCATGTGGATCACGCGCGCGTCAAACAGATCGGCGAGAAGTTCGGCAAGCGTGGATTTCCCCGAGCCGCACATCCCGTCAATGAAGCATACCAGCGGTTCGCAGCTCTTGCCCGAAGCAGACAGTGCAAAGAAAATATGGCGAAGAACCGACTGCAGCTGAAAATACTCGCGCCGGATCACACGGTATGCGGGATGACAGGCGTTTCTGTATTCCTCGCTGTGGCTGACCGGCGGCATTCCGGCGGCGATGTAGTTCTCAAGATACTCCTGCAGCGCAGCGGATGTGAAATTGAAAATGCCTTCATCGGTCAGTCTGCGGAGTATGTCGAGCGATTCGAGAAAAATGACTTTGCGGCTGCTTGTGTCGGAAGCGGATTTTGTAAACAGCAGTGTATCAAACGCAGCGTACAGAGCATTGTCCGGAATCGGCGGAATTCCCCTCGGAAGCAGGTATGCACGTACATATCCGCCGCCGATTTCTTCATAAGGGGCATTTTGGTCACAGGTTTTCGGGAACTCCGTTACCGATTCCGTTTCTTGTATGATTCTTGCCAGCGCAGCATCACAGTCGGAGACCATGTGTCCCGGACCGAACGCCGCCTGATACAGCAGTTTGACAGCATCCGTCGGCTGCATCATTGTGTAATACGCCGCGTGTGTGCGAAGGATCTCTTCCGCGGACGGGGCAGAGCGTGAAGCGGATATAAAAACTTGATTTTTCATGATTCACTGACAGCAAGAGTGTTAAAGCGTTCGTTTTTATCATTGACAGCACAGCAGAAGTGGTGATTTTCCCTTCCGGCGAACGAACCACGGCTTATGGGCATGAACATTTTCCCACGCTTTCTCGGTTTCGATGAGCGGAGCACCGTCCCATACGTTCCAGTTGATCAGATCGAGGCTGGCTGCATTTTATCTTGTGGTCTGTGCTTCAACCAGCCGCTTGCCGCAGTAGATTTCGCGGAGCTTGGGCTTTTCGATTTTACCGGTGGGATTGCGCGGTACATCGGCGAAAATAATCTTGCGCGGACGCTTGTATCTCGGCAGTTCGGTGCAGAATTCGTTGATTTCTTCTTCGGTAGCGGTACATTCGGGCTTGAGTTCAATGATCGCCGCTGCAATTTCGCCGAGTCGTTCGTCGGGCAGACCGATTACGGCAACATCCTTGATTTTGTCGTTCTTGCGGAGAAAATCTTCGATCTGAACAGGGTAGAGGTTTTCGCCGCCGGTGATGATGACGTCCTTCTTGCGGTCAACGAGGTAGATGAATCCGTCTGCGTCGCGTTTTGCCATGTCTCCGGTGTAGAGCCAGCCGTCCTTGAGGATTTCTTCGGTTGCAGCTTCGTTCTTGTAGTAGCAGGTCATGACGCCCGGACCCTTGACGATCAGTTCGCCGACATCTTCGCCTTCGACGGGAGTACCGTTGGGATGGACGATTTCAGCTTCCCAGAGATAGCCGGGAACGCCGATTGCACCGACCTTGTGGATGTTTTCCACACCGAGATGAACGCAGCCGGGGCCGATGGATTCGGAAAGCCCGTAGTTGGTATCGTATTCATGATTCGGGAACAGCTTTTTCCAGCGCTTGATGAGGGACGGCGGAACGGGCTGTGCACCGATGTGCATGAGTCTCCACTGGGAGAGACGGTAGTCGTCGGGATTGATATCGCCGCGGTCGATGGCGTCGAGAATATCCTGCGCCCACGGAACGAGAAGCCATACGATGGTTGCGCGTTCATCGGAAACGGCACGGAGAATCCATTCGGGGGATACGCCCTTCAGGATAACCGCACGGCTGCCGGAGAGAAGCGAGCCGAACCAGTGCATCTTCGCACCGGTGTGGTAAAGCGGGGGAATGCAGAGGAAAACGTCGTCGCGGGTCTGGCTGTGATGATGCTGTTCCACACGGCAGGCTGTGATGAGCGAAAGATGCTTATGCAGAATTGCTTTCGGGAAACCGGTCGTGCCGGAGGAGAAGTAGATTGCCGCATCGTCATCTTCATCGTACTCGACAGCAGGCGCGATGGAGGAGCAGTATGTGACCATTCTGTCATAACTGTCCGCGTAATCGGGCGCATCCTTGCCGACGAAGAAGAAATCCCTGATCATCGGAAGATCATCGACAACAGCGTTCACACGTTCGGTGAATTCGGGACCGAAGATCAGAACGGAAGCATCCGCGAGATCTGCGCAGTACTTGATTTCATCGGAAGAATAACGGTAGTTCATCGGAACGGCAAGCGCACCGGTCTTGAGAATACCGAAGTAAACCGGCAGCCATTCCAGACAGTTCATCAGAAGAATTGCAACCTTGTCGCCTTTTTTGACGCCGCGGGTGAGAAGGAGATTGGCAAAACGGTTCGCCTTGGTGTCAAATTCCTTCCATGTCATTTCACGGCGGTATTTTTCGCCGGGCGTTGCTTCGATGAGCGCGTATTCACGCCATGTCGCGTTCGGGTCGGGCTGATTGGCGGGGTTGATTTCGACGAGAGCCACTTCGTCAGGGTAGAGCTTGGCATTTTTTTCGAGTAAATCCGTAATGACCATGATTCTGTAAATCCTTTCGTTGCTGCCGGTGCAAATAAAAAAGTCCCCGGCTGATTTCAGCAGAGGACGGAAATTCCGTGGTACCACCTCAGTTTGTCCTGCCTTTGCAGACAGAACCTCAGCAGGCACAGGCTTTTCAGCGGATGCCCTGATCCGATAACGGGGATCGGTCGTCACAGCCTACTGATGCAAGTGAGCACGTTCGGTGTGCTGCTCGGGGAATGTATTCGCCTCGGATCATCCGCGCCGCTCCTTCATGACTTGCACCGACCGTCATTTCTCTGGGGAAGGAAGAAAGCGTGCTACTTGTTTCCCGTCATAACATTTTCACAACTTGCATTGTACCACAAAAACATACGCTTGTCAAGAGGAATTTCGCATAAAAGGTTTTTTCGGGGAAATTCCGGTTTCAGTCGGATGCAGCCTCTTTCTGATCCCGGTTCCCGAGCAGTCGGAGCGCATCGTAAATGCCGGACAGCGGAATCAGTTCCACACCCGATTCGCGGAATGCATCGGCGTGCTTCGGGTTGGAGAGAAGCTGTGCGGCAGCTTTTTTCGGCAGGGCGATACGGGTAAAGCCGAGACGGAACGCTTCGTTGACACGCTGTTCAACAGAGGCTACCGTGCGGAATTCACCGGACAGTCCCAGTTCTCCGAACGCAATGATGTCGTCCGGTACGGGAATGTCGCGCAGGGAAGAGATCATCGCCAGACAGCACGCCGCGTCAATCGCAGGCTCGTCCAGACGCAGACCGCCGATGACGTTGAGATAGACGTCATGTGAAGAAAATTTCAGTCCGAGCCGCTTTTCGAGTACCGCCAGAAGCAGACACATCCGGTTATAGTCGATACCGTTCCCTGTTCTGCGCGGAGAGGGGAAGACCGTCGGGGTGACGAGTGCCTGAATTTCGGCAATCAGCGGGCGTGTGCCTTCCATGATGCAGACCGCACAGCTTCCGCTGACACCGAGCGGTCTGCCTTCCAGAAGCATCGCGGACGGATTTGCCACTTCGCTGAGCCCTTCTTCGCCCATCTCAAAGACACCGATTTCATTGGTCGAGCCGAAACGGTTCTTGATGGCGCGGACAATGCGGTGCGGCTGCCGGCGGTCGCCTTCAAAATACAGAACCGCATCCACCATATGTTCGAGCACCTTCGGACCGGCAATGCCGCCTTCTTTGTTGACGTGCCCGACGATTACAACCGATGCGCCGTCCGTTTTTGCGCGTTCGATCAGCAGGGAGGAGCATTCGCGCACCTGCGTGACACTGCCGCTCATGGACGAAGCAGCTTCGGTGAACATGGTCTGAATCGAGTCCACAATCATCAGATCCGGTTTGATTTTGTCGTATTCGGAGAGGATGGCTTCAATGGAGGTCTCCGTGAGCACATAGAGAAATTCCGCAGAAACACCAAGCCGGTCTGCGCGCATTTTGAGCTGACCTTTTGATTCTTCTCCGGAGACGTAGAGCACTTTGCACGAATCGCCGATCTGTCCGCAGAGCTGCATGAGAAGGGTCGATTTGCCGATACCGGGTTCGCCGGCGAGCAGAATCACAGAACCTTCCACCAGTCCTCCGCCGAGAACACGGTCGAGTTCACCGAGTCCCGTCGAGTGGCGCAGATATTCCGGGAGCGTGAAATCACCGAATTTTACGGCGTGGTCGCGTTCGATCCGGGGAGAAGTGGGACTGTTCGATTTTGACGATGCTTTTGCCGGCGGCTGGTAAGTTTCCTCAACAAAGGAGTTCCACGCACCGCACTGGGGACATTTGCCGAGCCATTTGGCACTCTGGTGATCGCATTCGCTGCATACATAAACGGTTTTTGACGCTTTCATGGATATGGATTCCTTCAATTTATTATATGGGTACATTATAGCGCAAGTTTTTTATTCTGGCAAGAGGATTCTGCGTGAAATCCGCCGGAAAACTGCCGGGATACGAAAAAAACACCGTCCCGCCCTTGACAATACTGTAAAAACACGGTATAATAAAGAATATTCGTTTTTGAATAATCTTTCATTTTTCCTGTATATCGGAGAACAACCATGGGACTTACATTAGCTGAAAAAATCCTGAAAGCACATACTGTGGACGGTACGTTTGTCAAGGGCAGTGAAATCGGTTTGAAGATCGACCAGACGCTCACACAGGACGCAACCGGTACAATGGCATATATTGAATTTGAAGCGATGGGCATTGATCAGGTGCGCACCGAACGCAGTGTCGCCTACATCGACCACAACACGCTTCAGTCCGGTTTTGAAAATGCCGATGACCACAGATTTATTGCATCCGTCGCAAAAAAGCACGGTATTTACTACTCCAGACCCGGCAACGGCATCTGCCATCAGGTGCATCTCGAACGCTTCGGCGTGCCCGGCAAGACCCTTATCGGTTCCGACAGCCATACTCCCACAGGCGGCGGTATCGGCATGATTGCTATCGGTGCAGGCGGCCTGGACGTTGCTGTTGCCATGGGCGGCGGCGCTTACTATATCACCTATCCGAAAATCGTCAATGTTGAGCTGACCGGCAAGCTCTCTCCGTGGGTTGCGGCAAAGGATGTCATTCTGGAACTGCTCCGCAGAATCTCCGTCAAGGGCGGTGTGGGTAAAATTATCGAATATACCGGTGAAGGCGTGAAGACCCTCTCCGTTCCCGAACGTGCCACCATTACCAATATGGGTGCGGAACTCGGCGCAACGACCTCTATTTTCCCGTCCGACGAAAATACCCTCGCTTTCCTCAAGGCACAGGGCAGAGAAGATGTCTGGACTCCCCTCGCAGCGGACGAAGATGCAGTCTACGACGAACATATCGTGATCGACCTCAGCACGCTTGAACCGATGGCTGCCTGCCCGCATTCCCCTGACAATGTCAAATCCATCAAAGAAATCGGTCAGATGAAGATTGATCAGGTCTGCATCGGCTCCTGCACAAACTCCTCTCTCGTCGATATGCTCAAGGTAGCCTATATCCTCGACGGCAAGACCGTGCATCCGGATGTTTCCCTCGCAGTTTCTCCCGGATCGAAGCAGGTTCTTGCTATGATGGCGGAAAACGGCGCACTGGAGAAGATCATCTCCGCCGGTGCGAGAGTGCTTGAATCCGCGTGCGGTCCGTGCATCGGCATGGGACAGTCTCCGAACTCGAAGGGGATTTCCCTCCGTACTTTCAACAGAAACTTTGAAGGCAGAAGCGGCACGAAAGACGGTCAG
Organism: Clostridia bacterium; assembly: GCA_017414585.1. The sequence goes on from JAFQLN010000089.1 coordinate 9,182, forward strand.
GTTTACCTCGTTTCTCCCGAAGTCGCTGCAGCATCTGCGATTGCCGGATATCTCTGCGATCCCAGAGAACTCGGCAATATGCCCGTATTTGAACTGCCCGAAAAGTTCCTCATCAACGACAATATGATCACGCTTCCCGCATCTCCCGAGGAAGCAAAGGATGTCGAAATCCTGCGCGGCCCGAATATCAAGGAATATCCGAAGACGGAACCGCTTGCCGATTCTCTCAAGGCAGAATGTTCCCTCAAAGTCGGCGACAACATCACAACCGACCATATCATGCCCGCAGGCGCGAAGATTCTCCCTCTCCGCTCCAATATTCCCGCAATTTCCAAGCACTGCTTTGCAGTCTGCGATGAATCCTTCCCCGAACGCGCACTGGCACTCGGCAAGAGCATCATTGTCGGCGGAGCAAACTACGGGCAGGGTTCGTCCCGTGAACACGCCGCACTCGCACCGCTCTACCTTGGCGTCAAGGCGGTCGTTGTCAAATCCTTTGCAAGAATTCACCGTCAGAACCTTGTCAACGCAGGGATTCTCCCTCTTGAATTTGTCAATGAAGCTGACTACGATGCAATCGCGCAGGGTGATACGCTCGTGATCGACGATCTCAAGTCCGTTCTCACAACCGGTACCGTGATGATCAGAAACGAATCAAACGGCAAGATGATCGAAACCAGATGCGAACTTTCCGAACGGATGAAAGACGTCATGAAGTGCGGCGGTCTGCTGGATTACACCAAGGCGAATCTGAAATAATCAGCTTCTGCCCCGCATGACAGTCAGAGATAGTATAGCAGACATTTGCTTTTACAAAGGAGATCTGTATGAATCCATTGCTGCCGAGAAAATATTTTGTTCCGGATGCTGAAGCGCGTGTGATGCCCGACGGACGGCTGTACCTTTACGGTTCGCTGGATATTTCGGGAAACCGCGGCTACTGCTCCGAGGAATACCGTGTCTTTTCCACCGATGATCCTGCCATGACCAGGTGGACGGATCACGGCGTGTCATTCAGAAATACAAAAGAAGAACCCGGAATCCCGTGGAAGGGCGGCGTAACGCTCTATGCACCCGATGCCGTTTATAAAGATGGAAAGTATTATCTTTTCATCTGCGGTGCGGACAAATTTGAAGCTGTCGCCGTGTCGGATACGCCGTACGGGCCTTTCGGCGATGCAAAGCCGGTTGCCGGTGCCGACGGTGACGGAATAGACCCGTCTGTTTTCGTGGATGATGACGGACAGGCATACTATCTGTGGGGACAGTTTTCCCTGAAAGGCGCGAAGCTGAACGACGATATGTGTACGCTGGACATGGATTCCCTCCATACAGCGATTCTCACTGAACAGGAATACGGTTTCCACGAAGGCGCGTCCATCCGCAAACGGAACGGGAAATATTACATTGTATATACGGACATATCCAGAGGCAAAGCAACCTGTATGTCCTATGCGGTAGCCGATCACCCGCTCGGTCCCTATACCAAGGGCGGCGTGATTGTTGACAATATGTACTGCGATCCCTCCACATGGAACAACCACGGTTCCATTCAGCAGTTCAACGGACAGTGGTACATCTTTTATCACCGTTCTTCGCAGAATGGAAACACCTGCCGGCGCGTGTGTGCGGAACCGATTACATTCGCCGAGGACGGAAGCATCCGGGAAGTGGTCATGACATCGCAGGGTGCTGCCGGACCGCTGGATGCTTTCGGGGAAATCGACGCATCCACTGCCTGCCGCATGACGGGCAATATCTACATCAAACCGGACGGGGTGAATCCCGATGAGCCGAACGAAATTCTCACGGACTGCGGCGGCAAAAACTGGTGCGGCGACTGGGCGGAATACAGATACCTAGATTTCGGCGAAGGTGCGCTTTCCTGTACGGTAAATGCAAAGGGCAGGGGAAAGATTCTTCTGCGGATCGACGGAGCGGAAAAGCCGTTCTGTACGGTTGATATCGACAGTGAAAACGGATTCTCATCCTTTACAGCTCCGGTTACAGCCGATGTCAGCGGCGTGCATCCTTTGTGGATCGTCTTCAACGGCAGAGGAATGGAACTGGATTCCTTCACGTTTGCAAAAAAATTAAAGTAAAAAACTCAACATAAATCAAAGGAGTACCCTCCGGTATGGAAAAGATAAAAATGACAACGCCCCTCGTCGAGATGGACGGGGATGAAATGACCAGAATTATCTGGAAATGGATCAAGGAAATCCTCATTGAGCCTTATGTAGATCTCAAGACGGAGTACTATGACCTCGGTCTGGAATACAGAAACGAAACGGGCGATCAGGTTACGATTGATTCCGCAAACGCGACAAAGAAGTACGGCGTTGCAGTCAAGTGCGCAACCATCACGCCGAACGCTGCCCGTGTGAAGGAATACAGCCTCAAGGAAATGTGGAAATCCCCGAACGGCACCATCCGTGCGATTCTCGACGGTACCGTATTCCGTACCCCGATTATCGTCAAGGGCATCACTCCCTATATTCCCACGTGGACAAAGCCCATCACCATCGCACGTCACGCATACGGCGATATCTATAAGAATACCGAAATGACCGCGGAAGCCGGCTCCAAAGCGGAACTAGTTATCACCGACAAGGACGGAAATGAAAAGCGCGCCCTTGTGCATCAGTTCGGTGCATCCGCAGGAATCGTGCAGGGTGTGCACAACGTCGATTCTTCTATCGAGAGCTTTGCACGTTCCTCTTTCAATTTTGCGCTCGATACCAAGCAGGATCTGTGGTTTGCCTCCAAGGATACCATTTCCAAGACCTACGACCACCACTTCAAGGATATCTGGGCGGATATCTACGAAAAGGAATACAGAGCAAAATTTGAAGAAGCGGGCATCGAATACTTCTATACCCTCATTGACGACGCTGTCGCACGTGTGGTAAGAAGCGAAGGCGGCTATATCTGGGCGTGCAAAAACTACGACGGCGACGTCATGTCCGATATGGTGGCAACTGCGTACGGATCTCTCGCTATGATGACCTCGGTTCTCGTATCTCCTGACGGAAATTATGAATACGAAGCGGCGCACGGCACGGTTCAGCGTCACTATTACAAGTATCTCGAAGGCAGCGAAACATCCACAAACAGCGTGGCGACGATCTTCGCATGGACCGGCGCTCTTCGGAAACGCGGCGAACTCGACGGACTCACGGATCTTGTAAACTTCGCAAACCATCTCGAAGAAGCTACGATCAAGACGATCGAAGACGGTGTTATGACCGGCGACCTTTATCTCCTTTCCAAACTCGAAAACAAGAAGAAGGTCAATACCGAACAGTTCCTCCGCGAAGTGGCGGCAAGACTGTAATCGAATATATTTCAAACGGCTCTGCGGCTCAAAACTGCGGAGCTGTTTTTGTCAGCGTACAGCAAGAAAAATGCATGAATTTGCAGAAACACTTGCGAAAAAGGACAGTGTATGATAAAATATCCATAGAAATATGAAAGGCAGGTTCTTTAGCCTTATGAAACTCAACTACAAACGGACACTGCTTGTCGGATTTGCATTTTTTCTGATTACAGTGTTCTGGCAGGCATATGACAGCATTATTCCGAAAATTCTGACTGATAAATTCGGATTGTCCCAGTTCTGGTCTGGCATCATCATGGCGTTTGATAACGTTCTCGCTGTATTCATGCTTCCTCTCTTCGGCGCGATTTCCGATAAGCATCAGGGCAGACGCGGACGCCGCACACCGTTTATCCTGATCGGAACCATCGCAGCAGCTGTGCTGTTTGTCGGTCTCTCTTTTGCTGACCAGATGCAGCTCAGCCGTATCGAACCGATCACCGGTGTGACCGCTTCCGAACAGTCTGCTGAACGTGAAGAAGCACTGACTGAACTTTACCGCTCCGGTGTTTCGTGGACATTCAGCGTCGGCAATCCGAACGGTCCGCAGAAAACCGATCTTGCCAATATCTACGGCACAGAAGAACAGTTCCTTGAATCTATGCGGGAAGAAAATCCCGATCTGACTTGGGTGACACAGGCGCGGCAGGCATATGCATGGCAGAAAACGTGCGAAAATCCCGTTGTCCTTATCGTCTTTATCGTCCTTCTGCTCGGTGTTCTCATATCCATGGCAACCTTCCGTTCTCCCGCCGTTGCACTGATGCCGGACGTTACACCGAAGCCGCTTCGCTCCAAAGCAAATGCAATCATCAATCTCATGGGAACGGCAGGCGGCATTCTTGTCCTCATTCTCGGCATTGTGTTCGGAACGGGGAAAACTGCCAATACGCTCATGAGTTATACGATGTTCTTCATGACGATTTCGTTCATCATGCTCGGCGCACTTCTGATTTTCATGCTGACGGTAAAAGAACCGAAATGGGCAGCGGAAGCGTTGGCTGCTGACGAAAAAAACAGTGCGGAAACAAAGCAGGACAATGCGGACGCAGATACCGAATCATCCGGCAAACTGCCGAAAGATCAGTTCCGTTCCCTTTGCTTCATCCTTGCATCCGTTGCATTATGGTTCATGGGGTACAACGCTGTGACCAGTAAGTATTCCGTATATGCCGGCGAAGTGCTGCAGCTCGACTTCAACCTTACGCTGATCGTTGCTCAGGCAGCCGCGATTGTCTCCTATGTACCCGTCGGTATCATCGCTTCAAAAGTCGGACGGAAAAAGACGATTCTCGCCGGAGTTCTGATGCTCGGCATCGCATTCTGTTCTGCTGCATTCATGAAAGCCGGCAGCAACGTGTGGGTGATGAACGCACTTTTTGCACTTGCGGGTATCGGCTGGGCGACCATCAATGTCAACAGCTACCCCATGGTGGTGGAACTTGCCAAAGCGGGGGACGTCGGACGGTATACGGGTTACTATTATACTGCCAGCATGACAGCGCAGATTGTCACGCCCATTCTCAGCGGTGCGTTTTTGACCTTTGTCGGAATGCGTACCCTGTTCCCTTATGCGGCGATTTTTGTAGCACTGGCGTTTGTGACCATGCTCTTTGTCCGTCACGGAGATTCCAGACCGGTGAGAAATAAGGATCTCCTTGAAAATCTCGATGTGGATGACTGACGGAGGGTGTGATGATTTATTGGCTCCTGCTTGCAGCACTGTTTCTTCTCGCACTCCTGCTGATCTGGCTGCTGATCCTTGTCCGCCCGGGAAAGCGGAAGGCAGTACCCTCCCAGCTGCTGACTGACTATGCCCACCGCGGACTGCACGATGATCGTGTTCCCGAAAATTCGCTGGCGGCATTTCGTCAGGCGGCTGAAAACGGCTACGGTATCGAACTGGATCTTCAGCTTTCGGCAGACAGGGAAGTTATGGTCTTCCATGATTACACGCTCGAACGCATGACGGGAGAAAAAGGAAAGCTCTCCGAATGCACTGCGGGCAGCCTGCGGGCGATGCATCTTTTGAATAAAGACGGGAGCATAACGGAACAGACGATTCCCACACTCCGGGAAGTACTCGATACAGTGGACGGGCGTGTTCCTCTGCTGATTGAACTGAAGGGCGAGAGTACCGATACAGCACTGTGTCCGGCTGCGGATGAAATACTGCGGCAGTATACCGGTGCGTACTGCGTGGAATCTTTCAATCCGATGCTGCTTGCGTGGTATAAACAGAATCGGTGCGATATCTGCCGCGGACAGCTGTATACCGATGTGTACCGTGAAAAGGGCAAATCCGTGCTCAATCTTCTGCTGTCAGCAATGGCACTCAATGTGCTGTCCAGACCGCATTTTATAGCGTACAATTTCAAGTACAGAAACAAAATCCCCGTTCGGACTGCGTCGGGACTTTTCGGCGCCCATCGCTTTATCTGGACGGTTCGTTCGGAAGCGGAACGGGGACGGGCAAATGAAAATATGATTTTTGAAAATATACAACCATGAGAAAGGAGTTTGCAGTATGACAAACAAAGAATGGTTCAAAGAGGCACAGTTTGGTATGATGATCCACTGGGGGCTGTATTCTCTTCCGGCAGGGGAATGGAAGGGAAAGCGCATGGAGCACATCGGGGAATGGGCACAGGCGTATTTCCGGATTCCCAATGCCGAATATGCCCGTCTGGCAGATATTTTCAACCCGATTTACTTCAACGCAGAAGAATGGGTAGATCTCGCCATTGATGCCGGCATGAAGTATATGGTCTTTACTTCCAAGCATCACGATGGCTTTGCGATGTACAAATCGGAGGTTTCTAAGTATAATATCGTGGATGCAACGCCGTTCGGACGTGACGTAACCGCTGAACTGGCAGAAGCCTGCTATAAGAAGGGGCTGAAGTTCGGTCTGTATTATTCGCAGGATCTTGACTGGAGTCATCCTCACGGCGGCGGATATACGGCAGGAAAAACATGGTATAAGAATACAGCTTACTGGACGAACAACTGGGATTTCCCGGAAGACGACAAAAAAGATTTTTCGATCTGTTTTGAAGAAAAAATCAAGCCGCAGGTTAAGGAAATTCTGACTAAGTACGGCGATCTCTGCCTGATCTGGTTCGACGTACCGTTTACGATTGCACGCGAACAGACGGATGAACTGTACAATCTTGTCAAGCAGTATCAGCCCGATTGTCTGGTCAATTCCCGCATCGGCAACGGATACGGCGACTACACTTCTGCCGGTGACAACCAGATTCCGAATGACGACAAGTCCGGTATGTTGTTTGAAACACCTGCAACGCTCAATGACACCTGGGGCTACAAGGCGTTCGATAACAACTGGAAAAACGCGCAGCGGGTACTGGAAATCAAGAATCACCTGGCTGTACGCGGCGCAAATTATCTGCTCAATGTCGGTCCCGACTATCTGGGAAGAATTCCGGCTCCCGCGTGCGATATTCTCCGTGAAGTCGGAGGAAAACTGGGATAAAGAGAGGAAAAGACGATGCGCTTTGTTTCATGGAATGTCAACGGATTCCGTGCTGTGCTGACGAAAGGCTTCGATGCGTTTTTTGACGCAGCCGATGCGGATATCTTTGCCTTGCAGGAGACGAAAATGCAGCCGGGACAGGCTTCGTTCGAGCGGGACGGTTATCTGCAGTTTTACTCCAGTGCTGAGAAAAAAGGTTATTCCGGAACGGCAGTGTTCACGCGCAGAGAACCGCTGTCCGTTGCTTACGGCATTGACGGTCTGTACAGCGATGAAGGGAGGCTGATCACGCTTGAGTTTGAGGATTTCTATTTCCTCAATTCCTACACGCCGAACGCGCAGCATGAACTGGCACGGCTCGATTACCGGATGCAGTACGAGGACGATCTGCGCACGTATATGAAAATGCTCGATCAGACAAAACCGGTCGTTCTGTGCGGGGATCTGAATGTCGCAAGACTGGAAATTGACCTCAAAAATCCGAAAACGAACGTGGGAAATCCGGGATTTTCCAATGAGGAACGTGCCAAAGCGTGCGAACTTCTGGAAGCCGGCTTCACGGATACCTTCCGGCATTTCTACCCCGACCGGACAGGGGCATATACATGGTGGTCCTATATGTTCAAGGCAAGGGAAAAGAACACCGGATGGCGGATTGACTATTTCATCGTATCAAACCGCTTTGTCCCCAGACTCACAGACGCAAGAATATATGCCGATGTTCTCGGCAGTGATCACTGTCCCGTCGGACTGGAACTCGACTGAGCTTTACTCCCATTTTTTCGTACAGAAAGGAATCAGGTATGAAGAAAAAACTCCGCTCCCTTCTCGAGGGAAAGACTGAAAACCATATTTTACCGTTTTTCTGGCAGCACGGAGAAGATGATGAAACGCTTCTGACGGAACTGCACAAAATTTACGATTCCGGCATCCGCGCCATCTGCGTGGAATCCCGTCCGGCAGAGGAATTCGCACAGGCTGGATGGTTTGAGGATATGCATCTTTTGATTTCGGAATGCGAACGGCTCGGGATGGAATTCTGGCTGCTGGACGACAAGCATTTTCCGACCGGAATCGCTGCCGGTGCTCTGGAACGGGAACATCCCGAACTCGGCAAGCACGCACTGACGGAAAGACATACCGATGTGGCAGGACCGATGAAAGACTGCGCGGTGATCGTGGAAGGCTGGCTCGGTCAGGAAAGTGAACTTGTCGGCGTGATTGCCTGCGAACGCTGTCCCGGCGATCAAAAGCAGCGAATGACAGGACGCGCACTCAATCTGACCGCACAGGTACGCGACGGGATGGTCTTTTTCGATGTACCCGAAGGCTACTGGCGGATTTTTACACTGATTGATACGCCGAACAAGGACCGCTATGTCGATACGCTCCGCAAGGATTCCGTAAAGGTGCTGATTGACGCTGTTTACGAACCGCACTACCGCGAACTCGGAAAGTATTTCGGCAAAACTTTCCGCGGCTATTTCAGTGACGAACCGTTCATCATGCGCAATGCACTTTTGCCGATCGGTGATGCGAACCGCTCAAAGGGAATTTTTGCATGGAATGACAACGTCCGCGCCGGACTGGAAGAAAAGCTCGGGGAAGACTGGCTTCTGAAGCTGCCGTCCCTGTGGTTCCCGGGAGATCATGCGGCAGAAACGCGGATTGCCTATATGGATGTTGTGACCAATCTGTATCGCGAGTGCTTCTCCTATCAGCTGGGGGACTGGTGCAGAGCGCACGGTGTTGAATACATCGGTCATATTGTGGAAGACGACGGTTCTCACTGCAGAACAGCCAATGCCGCAGGACACTTCTTCCGCTCTCTCGATGGGCAGGATATGGCGGGAATCGACGTGGTTCTTTGTCAGATCGTTCCCGGCATGACGGACAACACAATTGCCGTTCCGTGCAGCTACGATATTTCCGATCATGAATTCTTCCACTTCGGACTTGCCAAACTCGGTTCTTCTCACGCACATATCCAGCCCCAAAAGCGCGGACGTGCGATGTGTGAAATCTATGGCGCATACGGATGGGCGGAAGGTCTGCCGATGATGAAGTGGCTGACCGACCATATGCTTGTCCGCGGAATCAATGAATTCGTTCCGCACGCCTTCACCCCCAAGTATCCCGACTACGACTGCCCGCCGCATTTCTATGCACACGGACACAATCCCGAGTACCGCGGCTTCGGCAGAGTCATGGATTACGTGAACCGCGTATCGACTATCCTCAGCGACGGACGCCATTTTGCTTCCGCAGCGATTCTGTATCATGCAGAGGCTGAATGGTCGGGCGGTAAATATATGAAGTTTGAAAAGCCTGCGAAAATTCTGATGCAGGCACAGATTGACTTCGATATCATTCCGGAGGATTATCTTGCGAAAGCTGAAGTCCGGGACGGAAAAATCTGTCTCGGCAAAGAAACTTATCCCGTTCTGATCGTGCCCTACACGGAGATTCTGCCGGATGCGATCTTGAACGATATTCGCCGGATGCGCGATGCAGGTGTACAGGTTTACTTTATAGATGACCTGCCGGACAGAACGGCTGCAGGAAAGTCGGTGCAGGATTTCGATGTCTGCGCACTGGAATCGCTGGTTGAAACCATGAAGCCGTACCGTGATCTCACAGCAGAAGGGACTGCCGTTCGTGATCTGCGCTTCTTCCATTACGAAAAAGACGGAACGGAAGTGTATTTCCTCACCAATGAAGGCATTACCGAAACCGTTTCTGTCGAACTGACCATTGCAGGACATGAAAAGAAGAAGTATATTCAGTACGATCCAATGGAAAACAAGGCGTTCCGTGTGGAAGGCGGCGATACGATCGCACTGACGCTGGAACCGTATCAGTCCGTGATGCTCTTCTTCGGAGCAGACTGTCTCTGGGAAGAACTGCCCGAACAGAAAACGCTTTGCACAGATGACCGTGCTGTTGTACCGCAGACATGGCAGATTGCCTTCGCAGAACCGGAAGCATATGATCCGGCGGACCGCAATCCGGAAAACGGCTTCGGCGAAACGGCGCAGATCAAGGAACTCTACAATATTGTCCGTGAAAATCCGCGGTTTGCCGGTTTTGTCCGTTATGAAACCGAAGCAGAACTGACCGAAGGACTGTGCGTGATGGATCTCGGCAAGGTCGGCGAATGCGCGGCGCTCTGGGTGAACGGAGAATATGTCGATGAAAAGATCATTCCGCCTTATCGCTTCACGTTCAACGCGAAAGCAGGTGTCTACAAAATCACGGTTGTGACTACTTCGCACCTCGGATACCATATGCGCGACGGTTTTTCCCGTTTCCTCATGATGGAACCTGTCGGATTGATCGGTCCTGTTGAAATCCGAAGCGCAGAAGAACGGTAAAAGAGAACAGAATGCGTGCCGGACGGTGCTGTTTGTTCCGGACGGTACGCTTCTGCCTATGAATCAGTCGTATTTTGCCATGACGTACTTTTCTCTTGGCAAAGAGAATACAGATTGACGGATACCCCCGTGATTCATGGAAGAAACCGGATGCTTATCTCGACTGCTGAACAAAAACAGAAAATCCTCTCTGAACGGATTGAATCCGAACGGAGAGGATTTTTTCATCGGTTTATTTAGTTTTTTGCCGGGTCAGGAGGAGTGCGAGGAGTGCCGCACTGATACCTCCCGCCAGTTTACCCAGAAGCAGGGGGGGAATCAGAACAGGATCCATTGCGCTGCAGAATGCGAGATGATCACCGAGCAAAAAACCTGCGCTGACAAGAAAGGCGAAATTGACGATCTTGCCGCGTTCATCCATATCACGAATCAGCCGGAAGGTCGGAACACAGTTTGCAATGGAGGTGAGCAGTCCGAGCGTTGCATTTTCGTTGATGCCGAGGAGCTTCCCGAGATGGGTGAATGGCTTTTTGAGCAGATGGGAAATCACTGTGACGAGAACATATGCCCCCGGAAGAATCAGAACGATGGATACAACATCATTCATGGCATCTCTGACAGAACCGAGTCCGGGGATCAGTTCCGTTCTGAGAAGGGCAGAGGCGATGGCTGCGACACAGGACACAGTTGCGATGATACTGATTATTTTGCCGAATACGAGAAAAACTCTCGTGATAATGTTCGGAATCAGAAGCAGGCAAACGCAGACCAGAATGGAAAAGACAATCACAGGTACGAGTGTTGTGCCGATCAGGGAAAGCGGATACCCTGCTGTCATGCCGCCGATCAAACAGCCGAATGGAATGGTAATGAACCCGCAGAGAATCCCTTTGGAAAAGGCAGGGTAATCCTTTTTCTCAAGGATGCCGAGCGCAACGGGAATGTTGAAAACAATTGTCACGCCCATCATCGAGGAGAGAATCATTCCGCACAGTCCCGCAGCTTCCGGTGTTCCGGCGATTCCGACAGCCAGCGGATAAGCTCCCATGTCACAGGCAAGCAGGATACCGGCAAATACGGAAGGATCCAGCTTCAGAAGACTGCAGAACGGAGACAGCAGCGGGATAAGATGCTCGCCGATCAGCGGAACGAGAACGAGAATGCCCGACATGGTCACGGCAAGCGAAGCGAATGCTTCAAAACCTTCCGTGAAAGCCTTGCCAAGCCCGAACCGGTTTCCGAACAGAAAATCCACGGCACCGATACACAGAAAGAGTACCATTACGTCGGTGATCAGCTGACTTGGCTGCAGATGAACGGCGAGAAACTCCGTCAGATTCATGTCAGATTTCCAGGACGTTGGCGGTGGCGAGAAGAATTTCGGTCACGTCGTCCGCGAGTACACCCGTGGTCAGATATTCACCGTCTCCGGTGGTCAGAACAATCAGACCTGCTCCGGTGAGGACATTTTTCTGCTCGTCGGAGAGATGCGCCGCGTAGTAGGGCGTGCGTCCCTCTTCAAACAGAGCGCGTTCAAGGGCGCGTCCGTAAGATTCATTGTCAACGGAAACGATCAGCGGCTTCTGACCGAGATGCTTTGCACGTTCGGCAGGGGTGATCTGCGCATCGGAAGCGGCAAGACTGCGGTCTTCGGCAAGAGCTTCCGTGATGATGCCGCCGCCGGAGATTTCGTAATTGTCAACAAGCACAAAGCGTCCGGTTGCGGGGAGGGCATTGCTGATGTCAAAAGCGATGTCGCGGTCACAGACGAGTGTGCAGTCGGCGATGTCATTTTTGTTCGCCTGCATGACGCCGGTATTCTTGTCGAGAGACGATGCGTCAAGAACGCTGTGGATTTCCGCGATCCGGCAGGTGGTCTTCGCCGTGCAGGATTTGATAATGTATTCCTTGCCGACAGTCAGCGGGTTCTTGCCGAGCCAGAACATACTTGCGCGGAAGCGTCTGCCGACCTTCGGGGCTTCTTCGCCGGTTTTGCAGGCGATTTCACCGCGGTGAACGTAGATCTGCGTTGTGGTTGTGAAACCGCAGGATTTTCCCTTGGTGAAGACTTTCGGAGCGCGTGCGGAATCGTCATCCATGAACCATTCTTCGAGATTCTTGACCGTAGTGGTTTTGCCGGACGGATAGAAGATGACTTCATCGCCCGCACGCAGAGAACCGGATTCGCAAAGCCCAGCGATAATCCGTCGGTCATCGCCGCCTTCGGTGAACTTGTAAACGTCTTCTACGGGGATTCGCAGAGGAAGATTGTCTTCCGCTTCGCCGCCGTTGAAAATATCGAGCTGTTCAAGGACGTTGACGCCGGTATACCACGGGGTATTTTCGGAATGGTTGGCGATGTTGTCGCCCTGCATTGCCGAAACGGGGATGAACGCCGCCGGGTTGATGCCGATGGAGTGGAGGAATTCGGTGTATTCGGCGCAGATTCTGTCATAAATTTCGGGATCGTAGCCGACAAGGTCGATCTTGTTGACGAGAACCGCGATCTGATTGATGCCGAGCATTTCCAGCATATATCCGTGTCTGCGCGAGTTTTCGCAGATCCCTTCCGCCGCGTCGATGACGAGAAGGGCAGCTTCCGCACGGGATGCACCGGTGATCATATTCTTGAGGAATTCGATGTGACCGGGCGCGTCGATGATGATGTATTTCCGCTTTTCGGTTTCAAAGAAACAGCGGGCAGTGTCGATGGTGATACCCTGTGCACGTTCGTCCTTGAGCGCGTCGAGAAGGAAAGCATATTCAAACGGCTTGCTTGTCTTTCTGCTAAGCTCGCGGATTGCTTCGATTTTACCGTCCGGAAGGGTGTGCGTGTCAGCGAGGAGACGTCCAATGACGGTACTTTTACCGTGGTCAACATGACCCGCAACGACAATATTGATATGTTGTTTATCCTGCATGATACTCTCTCTTTATTCTTCGGTTGATAATTGTCTGTTTGCTCCGTGACAATCCCTGATCATGGATCATCCCCTCCGGCACCCAATCAGCGCAGCGGAAGGTCGTGGGATTTTTTATATATTTCAGCTGCAAATACGCCGGTTTGCCAACGGGGGCATCCCCGTCCGGTCTTCCGGTGGGGGCATCTCCGGCATCACATATATCCGCCGCGTCTCAGTTCTTCGAGTCCGCCGCCGTCTTCCTTGTCCTGTTCACGGCCGCTTCTTTCTGCGATCCGGGCGAATTTGCCGGACTTCAGTTCTTCAATGATGTCATCCAGATTCTTTGCTGTAGATTCAACCGGCTTGGTGCACGGCCAGCAGCCGAGCGAACGGTAACGCTTTCCGTCTCCCTGATCGAAATAGAGTGATACAACCGGCACACCTTCGCGGCGGATGTATTCCCAGATATCGGTCTCGGTCCAGTCAAGAAGCGGATGGATACGGACATGGGTTCCGGGAGCGAAGTCAGTCTTGTACTGACCCCAGAATTCCGGCGGCTGATCGTCTGCGTCCCAGTCGTTGTGCTTGTCTCTCGGGCTGAAGTAGCGTTCCTTCGAGCGGCTTCCTTCTTCGTCTGCACGTACACCGACGATAACACCGGTGAACGGTTCACAGTTTTCGTCCCGTTCGTATTTGCCGGTTGTGTGGTTGAGGCGGTAACGCGGCCAGTCACCGGCGAGTGTGTGCGTGAGTGCTTCCGTCTTCAGATGGCGGCAACATTCGATGCGCGTTGCATTGCCGTCCGGGAAGGTTGCCTTGGCATCCAGAGCTTCGCGGTTTTCGCCGTAGATCATGTCCAGATTCCATTCCATAGCGAGACGGTCGCGGTATTCGATCATTTCGGGAATCTTGTAGTGCGTGTCAACATGGACAAGCGGGAAGGGAACATGACCGTAGAAGGCTTTTCTGGCGAGGCAGAGCAGAACGGTGCTGTCCTTGCCGATCGACCAGAGCATACATAAATTTTTAAATGCTGAGTACGATTCACGGAGAATGTGAATGCTTCTCGACTCAAGCATATCAAGATGACTGTATGACATATAGTTATTTAGTCCTTTCGTAGGAGGTGTATAAACGGGTGATTCGGTTTATTCAATGCCCGCAGTATCGAGTGCGGATGCAGGGTTGTTGAGAATGACAAAACCGCGGCGGTTGACAGGATCTGCACGGTTGGCTATCAGAGGCTTACCGTCGATGTCAGTAAAGACAGCACCGGCTTCGCGGCAGATGATTTCCATTGCAGCGGTATCCCATTCCTTCATGAAAGCACCGTAACGGTAGTGCACATCGGC
>JAFQLN010000090.1 GCA_017414585.1 Clostridia bacterium
CCCGAAATGCGACAGCCTTGATTTGTATCCAGACTGTTTATTCGTTCTTTTTCTCCTTTAGCGAGGAGAAAAAGAACCAAAAAGAGGAACTTTATCAGAAGTCTTGGGTGTTTCGAGCTCTGCGGAGCTCGACAAGGGGCTGTGCCCCTTTGACCCCCACGAGCTTTTGAAAAAGCTCGACCACAACTGTTTTACTTGCGACACGCCCCTTTTTCTGTAGGCGGTTGGGATTTGCTTCCGGTTCCTTTATTCAAAGCGGAGTCCGAGGCTGATTGCCATGGCGTCATCCACGGCGGTCATGGTGGCGTCGTCAAGATGTCCCATTTTTTCGCCAAGACGCTGTTTGTCAATGGTACGTACCTGTTCGAGAAGCACGACGGAGTCCTTTGCCAGACCAACCCGGTCGGCGTATATGTCGATGTGCGTGGGCAGCTTGTTCTTTCCGAGACGACTGGTGATGGCGGCGGCAATCACGGTTGGGCTGTATTTGTTGCCGACGTCGTTCTGAATGATCAGCACCGGACGGACGCCTCCCTGTTCGCTTCCGACGACGGGGCTCAGGTCCGCGTAATATATATCTCCCCGTTTGATCTGCACGTTTTTTTCCTCCCTTTTGAGTCCTTTGTTTTGTGTGTGATAGTATTCTCCTGCCGGCGGACGATTAAACACGCCATCCGGATTTTTTCCGCTTCCGGTGCACACGGGTAAAGTGCGGCGTTCTTTGTTCGTATTCCAGTATATGCTGTCCCGCTGTGCAATGTTCCGGTGCGGACAAAATGCGGGCAGGGGGTTTTTGTCGTCTTTTCCGGTGTACGGGGATGCAAAATTTACATAGCAGCAGCATTTATTTATCTTATGCAGTAAATTTGAAGTTAACATACTGGTGACAGGGGAAAAAACGCCAAGGACAAAGCCTTCCCCCTTGTGGGGAAGGGGGACCACTGAATCAAGTTTGCTTGATTCGGTGGTGGATGAGGGTGAAAACAGGCAATTTGGTATTCTATACCCGTGTGGGCTGGTATTCTATACTTTGTGTAGGTTGGAAATCTATATTTTGTGTGGGCTGGAAATCAATACTTTATGTGGGCTGGTATTCTATACTTTGTGTAGGCTGCTATTCTATTCCTGAATTGACTGATATTCTATTTCGATAAAAATTTATCCAAGTTTCACGTTTTTACCCTCATCCACCGTAAACGGTCCCCCTTCCCCACAAGGGGGAAGGCTTGGTGCAGACCGAACGGACACCTGACAGACATCTCGTTAACTTCATGTAAATGCGATTGCCGTGGTAAAATTTGCTTCTGCGCTTGCGAAAACGGAGGAGATGGTATATAATAGGCATATAGATGGAATACAACCCAAAAACAGCATCGGAGATCATATGGATCATCTTTTAGAACAGATTTTTTCGGGGAAATCCGTTTCCCTTCTCGGTGCGGGCATATCGAATATGCCGCTTGCACGCATTGCCGCAAAAACTGCGGAGAAACTGACTGTCCGGGACAAAAAGTCCGCTGCGGAACTTGGCGAAAACGGAGAGACGCTCACGGCACTGGGCGCGGAGCTGATCACGGGGGAGGGCTACCTTGACGGTATCACGGAGGATCTTGTCTTCCGCTCTCCCGGCATCCGACCCGATCTGCCCGGACTTCTCGAAGCTGCGGCACGCGGTTCGCGGATCACTTCCGAAATGGAGGAATTCCTCGCGCACTGTCCCTGTCCGGTTTATGCGGTCACGGGAAGCGACGGAAAGACGACGACGACGACGATTACCTCGCTTCTTTTATCTGCGGGGGAGAACGGAACGGTTTTTCTCGGCGGCAACATCGGCGAACCCCTCTTGCACAGACTGCCGATGATCACAGCGGACGACTGCACGGCGGTGGAGCTGTCCTCGTTCCAGCTGATGACGGTCGATGCACCGGTTGCTGTGGCGGCGATTACCAATATTGAGCCGAACCACCTCAACTGGCACACGGACATGGACGAATACATCGCGGCAAAGAAGCATATTCTCTCGCACTGCGGACGCGCCGTACTGAATTATGACAACGAAACCACCCGGAAGATCGGGGAGGAAATGCAGAAGACAACGGCTGTTCCCGTGACGTTCTTCTCACTGTCTCCTTTGCCCGAGGGCGTGCTCCGTCCCATCGACAGCGCGGCGTGGCTGGAGGACGGTGTGATTTACACGATGTTCCCCGGCGACGGGAAACGGAAAATCATCGAAAAGTCCGATATCCGTCTGCCCGGTCTGCACAACACGGCAAACTACATCACCGCAATTGCTGTGACATACGGCAGAGTCGGGACGGATGCAATCCGAAAAACGGCACAGACCTTCGGCGGCGTAGAGCACCGGCTGGAGTTTGTGCGCGAAATCGGCGGTGTATCTTACATCAACGGTTCCATAGATTCCTCTCCCACCAGAACGGCTGCGGCGCTGTCCGCGATTGCGGATCGTCCGGCTGTGCTGATTGCCGGCGGGTATGACAAGAACATTCCCTACGAACCGCTGGCGGATGCGGTATATGCGTCGTCGGTGCACACGGCTGTCCTCACCGGGGACACGGCTGAAAAAATCCGCACGGCTCTCGAAAAGCATCCGCAGGCAGGCATCCGTCCGCTCCGGGTGATCACGAAGGCGGGTTTTGATGAGGCTGTATACGAAGCCGCATCACAGGCGAAGGCGGGAGACACGGTCATTCTCTCTCCTGCATCCGCGTCGTTTGACCGGTTCAAGAATTTCGAGGAACGCGGGAATTATTTCAAATCCCTTGTGCACGCGATGAAGGACTGACCGGAAAACGGAGAAGTATCTGCTTTCTGATAAAAAGAAAATCAAAAATTTTATATTCTGTGAGGTATTATGCTGGACTACAAAGAAACGCTGCGGTTTCTCACCGAAATCCCGTCCATTGCGGGGTGTGAGAAATATGCCGCAGAGAAAATCCGTGCGCAGTTCGGCGGTCTCTTTGACGAGATCACAACCGATGCCGCGCGCAACATCATACTGGTGAAGAAATCGAAGAAAATCACCGAAAACGCTCCCCGGATTCTTCTTGACGCGCATTTCGACGAAATCGGGATGCTGGTCAGCGGATTCACGGACGAAGGTTTTCTCCGCGTGATGCCCGTCGGCGGTGTGGACAGAGGACTTCTGCCCGCTTCCGAAGCGTGGGTTTACACGGGCGAGCATCTGGAAGAAAAAATCTACGGTGTCTTTACGGCAATTCCGCCGCATCTGGTTACGCCGGAGAACAACAAGGTGCCCGAATGGAGCGATCTTCTGCTCGATATCGGATACACGAAGGAAGAAGCGCAGAAGCGCATTGAAATCGGCGCGCCTGTCGGATACTACTATGCCGGCGACGAACTCTTGAACGGACGCATCACGGGACGCGGCTTCGATGACAAATCCTGTGCGGCGGGACTGATCTGTGCGGCTGCCGCTGTGCCTGCGGAAGAGCTGGCATACGATGTATATGTGACCCTTTCCGCGGGGGAAGAAGTCGGTGCGCGCGGAGCAGCCTGTGCTGCATGGACGATTCAGCCGGAATTTGCCGTTGTGACGGATGTGAATTTTGCGCTCACACCCGGTGTCGGCGGCACGGAAGGCGGAAAGCTGGGCGGCGGCCCGATGATTTCGCTGTCCGCTGTGACCGACCGGAAGCTGACGAAGAAGATTCTCGCCATGGCAGCGGCATACGATGTTCCGACGACGTCCGTGGTGGAAGCGACCTCGACCGGTACGAACGCATCGTGCGTGGTTTACGTCCGGGAAGGCATTCCGACGGCGGTTGTCAGCATTCCGCTTGCGGGGATGCATTCGTACAATGAACTGCTCCAGCTGGAGGATGCGGACAATTTCGTGAAGCTGATCGGGGAAATCATCCGCGGGGTGGACAGAGAACTGCCCGTGAAGGAGAAGAAGGATGAAGATGCTTCCGGAGAAGCAAAGAAAGAGGAGGGCGCGGACAAATGAGCAAATATGTAAACTGCACGCCCGCAGAACTGCTTGAAAAACTGTCGCTTGCGTTCGGCCCGTCCGGATGCGAGGGCAATGTTGCGGACATGATCCGGGAAATCGTCGCGCCGTACGCGGATGAAGTATACGGCGACAAGCTCGGTACTGTGATTGCGGTATACAAAAAGCGCGCGGAGAAGGCGGCTTACGCTCTTGAAGAAGAACCAAAGTCCGACAGCGGCAAAATCGCCTGCGAGCGCCTGATGCTGTGTGCGCACATGGACGAAGTCGGCTTTATGATCAAGTCGATCGACGGAGACGGATATCTGCGCATTGCGGCGCTGTCCGGCAAGGATCCTAAGCTGCTTGCGGGCAGAAATGTGACGGTCGGCGATGAAGAACGCAAGACCATCGGCTATTTCGGCGTGAAGCCCGCGCATCTCGGCGGTATGGGCGACTTCAATTCGCTGTACATTGACATCGGTGCGAAGGACAAAAAGGATGCAGAAGAACGGGTACAGGTCGGGGATTTCGGCACGTACCGTTCGGATTTCGTCCGGTTCGGCGAGGGCGGACACAAGCTCAAGGGCAAGGCGATTGATGACCGTCTCGGGTGTGTGGTGCTGTGCGAAGTGCTCAGGCGGCTGAAGGAATCGGATGCCAAGCTCCCGTTTGACGTCTGCTGTGCGTTCGTATGCCGGGAAGAAATCGGAGCGGGCAGTGCGCAGACAGCGGCGAATCTGATCAAGCCGGATGTGGCGATGGTCTTTGAAGCAACAGCAGTGAATGACGTTGCCGGCGACAAGTACGGCATGGTAGCAAAGCAGGGCATGGGCCCGACGGTGACTTTCATGGACCGTGCGACGATGCACGACCGGGAAATGTACGAATTCATTCTTGCCACGGCGAAGAAGCACGGCATTCCCGCGCAGCCGAAGCAGTATGTGGCAGGCGGCACGGATGCGGGACCGATTCAGCGGACGACGGAAGGCGTGAAGGTGATCGGTATTTCCGCGCCGACCCGGTATATTCACACAGCGTCCAATGTTGTGGATGAACGCGATATCGGCGCGATGATTGACCTCGCTATGGCGGCGATTGAAGAAATGGAATAAGGCAGTCTGCGGGCTGAAAATAAAACTATACGAATCCGGAGAATTACATATGTTTAACTTAACGAAAAAAATCCTCAAGCCCGTTTCCGTATCGGGCAGAGAAGAAGCGGTTGTCGGTGTGATCGCGGAAGAAATCGCGCCTTATGTTGACTCGATGCGCACGGATGCGATGGGCAATCTCATTGCGTTCAAGGCAGGTATCGGCGAAAACAAAAAGAAGCTGATGTACGCGGCGCATATCGACGAAATCGGCTTCATTGTATCTTATATTGAAGAAAACGGCTACATCCGCTTCCATCCCATCGGGGGCATCAACTTTACCTCCGCGGCTTTTACGCATGTTGTATTTGAAAACGGGCAGCGCGGTGTGCTTGTTCCGGAAGGCGGCGATCTCCGTGCGGAAAAGTGCGTGGTTGACATCGGTGCGAAGAGCCGCAAGGATGCCGAACGCCGTGTGAAGATCGGCGACACCTTCTCCGTTGTGGCTGACATTGCAAAGCTGGCGAACAATCGCGTAGCGGGCAGACCGATGGACGACAGAATCGGTGCGGTGATTCTGATCGAAGCGGCAAAGAGACTTGCCGGCAAGGATGTATACAACGATGTATACTTTGTCTTCACCGTACAGGAAGAAGTCGGCTGCCGCGGCTCCAAGACTGCCGCATACTCCGTGATGCCCGATGTCGGCATTGCGCTTGACGTAACCCGCACCGGTGACGCGCAGGGTTCCGGTCCCATGGCAATCTCCCTCGGCGACGGTGCTGCCATCAAGATCAAGGACTCCAGCGTTGTCTGTGACCGCGATCTTGTGGAAAAGATGAAGGCTGCCGCCAAGGAAAACAAAATCAAGTATCAGCTCGAAATCCTTGCGGGCGGCGGTACCGACACCTCCTCCATGCAGTCCAATGCCGGCGGCGCCATTGCCGGATGCATTTCCATCCCGACCCGCTACATCCACTCCTCCGTCGAAACCATTGATATGGCTGACGTGGACGCCTGCGTGAAGCTCACCATGGCGATGTGCGATGTGCAGTACTGATGGGGAGAGAGTGAGAATTTAAGTGAATAATAAAGGGGGCACTTTTGAAAAAGTACCCCCTTTAAATCCCCCTCAAAACTTTCAGACTGGCGCACGTTTGGGTGCGTAGCCATATTCAAAAGCTGATATGAAAATGAGGGGGGAGAAATAAGCTGTTAACGTGAAGCTGACCGACACCGTATTGAGTCCAAGGGATCAGAATATGGTGAAGACGGAAGTCAGGGACCACCGAGACCCTGACTTCCCGCGCCGTAGAATGAGCTTCGCTCATTCAGAGAGTGCGGAATATGCAGTCTGAACTGTAAGTTGGACAAGGCTCGCGCGCGCCGTGGGGAGATACAGGAGAGGATGGGGGAGGACGTGGGGGAATTATTTTTCCGAAGGAGCCGAAGGCGCTTCGATGATGGTTTTCCAGTAGTTTCCGATGGCGGCGATCAGGCGGAGGGCTTCGGTATGGACAGCGGCGGGGTAGGCGGAGAAGATACGGAAGGTTTCAAATGCCAGCGTGCCCTGATAGCCGATTTCTGCGAGGCCTTCGACGAATCCCTGCCAGTCGCAGGTGTGGACAGATCCGGTGGAGAGATAGGAATAGGGGATCATGTGCAAATCGTCGAGGGCATTATTGTCGTGGATATGGAGGACGGTCAGGCGGTGATCCAGTTCCTTGACGAATTCCTTCACGTTTCGTCCGGTGAGGGAGGCGTGTCCCACGTCGAGGCAGAAGCCGAAATAATCGCCGCCCGCTTCTTCGTTGAGGGTATCGAGAATCCGGCAGGCTTCGGCAGCGGTGGACAGTCTGCCTTCGGTCATGCGGGTTCCTCGGCGGGTGAAGATATTCTCGAGGCAGATTTTTATGCCTTTATATTTTTTGATGATGGGAATGAGGGGGCGGTAGAGTGCCATGTCATTTTCCCATTCCTCGGCTTTGGTTGTGCCGGGATTCGGATGTACGACGATGGCGGGGCAGTGGACATATTCGCAGACAGCGAAGCATTTATCCAGAGCGGTGAGGATATATTCGTTGAGTATGGGCTGATCCTTGAACCAGCAGGGGAACGGTGCGTGCATCTGGGCGATTTCTACGCCGGTCTGTTCGGATGCTTCTTTCAGCGGGGTGAAGAACGCGAGGATTTCTTCGGTGCTCTGATCGAAGAAGGTTTCCGTCATTCCTTCCTTGGCGAGTTTGCCGGTATTGAGATAGTGGTCGATGTTGAAGTCTATGGCTTCAAATCCGCAGCTTTTGATATATTCAAAAGAAGCGAGCGGATTTTCGCGGTTATACCAGCCTGCGGACTGTACGCCTGTTTTGATCATGATTGGATTCCTCCCGGACTGCAGTTTTTTGTTTTTCTTTCATTATAAGATATCCCGCATGGATTGTCAATCGTTTCGTCGGATTTTTCGCGGGGGAGAAGGAAAATGAGTATGAAAATATTCCCGGAAAATATTCCGATAAAATTTTTTTAGAAAATTGAAAAAAGGTGTTGACAAACGAAATCCGATGTGGTATAATAACAACGTCCTCGAGAGAGCGGGTCAAAATAAACAAAACTCAGGACTACAAATTAGTGAAAATGCTGGTGTGGCTCAATGGCAGAGCAGCTGATTTGTAATCAGCAGGTTGTTGGTTCGACTCCGATCACCAGCTTGACGCAGAGGGCACTGCGGTAACAAACCGAAAAGAATATGGGGGAATTCCCGAGTGGCCAAAGGGGACAGACTGTAAATCTGCTGGCACCGCCTTCGGTGGTTCGAATCCACCTTCCCCCAGCTCAAACGAAAGCCGTTAGGATGTAAGTCTTGACGGTTTTTTGCTGCTTAAAGATGACTGCCGAAGCTGATGCATCTTTAACGATTGCCTGTGCAAATCGGTCAGCGATGAAGAACGGTCATCGGTGCGGATCGGTCATCGGTGTAAATCGGTCAGCGATACAAATCGGTCAGCGATGTAAATCGGTCAGCGGTGCGGATCAAAGGAGGATGTTATGCTGAACTGGGAACTGCTTGTCAATCACGCGCGCGCTTTATACGAATTCTGCCCGTATCCTGCGGTGCGGTACAATCTTCTGCGGAGATTTCCTCAAATCAGGTCGGATATATCCGCAGATGATCTGTACGGGGCATTTCTTGCGTCCGATATTGTCTCCGAAATGGCAGAGACACAGGACAGAAACGGCGGCTGGGGAAAGCTCCAGTCGAAGGACTACTCCGTGAAGGCGAAGATTCCCACGACTGCGGTGGGGGTGGAGCGGTGCATACGAATCGGGCTGGCATACGGCGACCGGGACATTCTTTTCGATGCGAACGAGCATCTGGAAGGCATTCTGAACGGACGGACGCCGGAGCCTTTGTCCGGCAACAACGAACGTGCGCTTCCGTGGCGGACGGCGATGCTGTGTGATCTGTTGGAAGCGATTGCGCAGACGGACAGGGAGCGTGTGCCGGGAGAAAGGCGGAATCCGCTGTGTGATGAGACGATTGCGAAGTGGCAGTACATTGCCGCCTGTGCATACGGAAGCGGGGAATACAGCTATGAAAGAGACCGTGCGGCACAGCATGAGGTATTCTTCACGCGCGAAGACCGGCTTGTACCGATGCAGGCGGGACTTCTCCTGAAGCGGCGCGGCGAGCTGGGGGCGGAGATAGAGGATGCGATGCTCCGTCATCTCGGTGGACACGCGGCGGAGTGCGGACATTTCTGGGACAAGACGCCATCGGTTCTGCCGGAGCAGTTCCGGTCGGACAAGACCCGGCGGTGGATGGCGACGTTTTGCTACATCAATCAGTTCCGCGGTTCGGCGCTTTATCTTGCGGATGCGGCGGCGTGGCTGGCGGAGCAGGCGAATGCGGACGGGCTTTGGGACTGGGGACCGCAGGTGAAGGATCCGTGGGGCTATTTCGGGTATTTTTCCTGCACGCGGAGTTATGCGAAGAACCGGATTGTGGACTGCTCGATGGAAATTCTTTCGTTCCTTGCGGCATATCTGGAGCAGAATGAGCCGGTATGAACGGAAGATGGGGCGGTGTGGTTCTCACGGCAGCGGTTTTACTGCGGTATTTCTAATATGGAAAATTTGAAGCAGACGATGTTTCAGCGGATATACAATCGTTTTCATGTAGGGGAGGGGCTTGC
>JAFQLN010000091.1 GCA_017414585.1 Clostridia bacterium
CACAGGTACGGCAGGCTTTGTACGGTAGTAGTCCGCAAGAAGATGGACTGCGGAAGCGTAGTCGCCGTCGGATACCGCGCGGCTGCAGGCATCGCTGATACGGGCGGGGTCTATGACGTCGAACAGTTCATTGAGATGTGCGGCATATTTTTCCGATACAGCGGAATCCCGGATAGCGTCAGCCGGCAGATGCGCTGCGAGAATATCTTTCCATGATATAATTTTCATTTTTATATCTCTTTCTGTACATTCTTATTTACCGTTATTCAATTATATCAATTATATCATATGCACACTTGCATTACAAGCGTTTCTCCCTTTGTGTATATCGCAGAATGTCATAAATCTGCCGCAAACCCCTTGCTATTTCTGTAGTTCAGAGTGATATATATACTACCGATTTAGAAAGGGGATTTTTCATGGACAAAAACAATCTGTACGATGCTCTGGAAGAACTGATTCTGGAGCGGATCAACACGCACCACTTCGACGAACCCGAATCCGTGGAACAGGCGTATGCCAGGCTGACGGAAGTCACGGACGAACTGCGGGAGACCTTCACCGAAGGACAGCGGCTGATTTTCACCGAATGTGAGGATGCCTACTGCGTTTACGAAGGCGAAACGATCAATTTCTACTACCGGGCAGGATTTTCGGACGCGATCCGGTTCCTGTTCGGATGGACGGACAGCACACAATGGAGGGATGGAAAATGGAACTGAGATTCAACGTAACCGGACCCGACCGCAAGAGACTGGCGGCGGCAATCAGCGAATTTACGCAGTGCAGAGCAGAGTACCAGTACATGCCGACCTGCGCTTATGTGATCGGCAGCTTCACGCTCAGTAAGGAAGGAACGCTTTCCTGCGAAAACGGTACGGATGTAACCGCACTGCTTGAGAAGCTGACCGCAGACGGATTCAATGCCGAATATGATTCTGAACCGGAACCCGAAGAGGAAGAAACGCACGGAATTTCCATCCAGATGCCGGCGGCGGCTTTTACCGAACAGTCTCTCCGTAACCTTTACGCTCTGGTTGAAGCCAAGAGTGAACTCATCAAAAAAGCTCTCGGAATCACTGCACTGCCCATTAACCGAATCGATGATCGGATCGATTTTCCGTGGTTCGCAGAGAATTCTACACCGGAGGAACTGAACGCATATATGCACTTTATCACCGCGCTCTGCGATATGGCTCGGAACCAGAAGCGCATTAACACCTGTGAGCAGAAGACGGACAATGAGAAATACGCCTTCCGGTGTTTCCTCCTGCGGCTCGGTTTCATCGGAGCGGAATACAAGACGGAACGGAAGATACTGCTGCGGAACCTGACGGGTTCATCGGCATTCAAAGGAGGACGTAACAATGCTTGTACCGAGTAACGAAATCATCGTCGGTCTCCGGGAGCGGTTTCCGAAAGGATGCCGAGTGGAGTTGATCCGCATGGACGATCCGCAGGCACCGCCTGTCGGGACAAAAGGAACTGTCACCCATGTCGATGACATCGGAACTGTCCACGTGGCATGGGACAACGGTTCCAGCCTTGGGGTGGTGTACGGCGAGGATGAATGCCGTAAAATACACAGTATCACGCCGAAATGATTGTGTACTATATATTTAGAATAACGCTTGCTATTCTACCGATTTAGAGGTAATATGTGTGTACCGCAAGGAAAACAAACACAGACAGAGAGGTACACACAATGCTTACCACAAGATTTGGAATCGAGATCGAGTTCACCGGAATCACCAGAGAAACCGCCGCAAAGACCGCAGCCGCTTTCCTGAACGGC